>JAJRRE010000244.1 GCA_024279745.1 Alphaproteobacteria bacterium | reverse complement strand
CACCCACATCGACGTGATGTAGAGCAAGATGCCGATGGTCGAGACCCAGAAATGCCATTCCACCAGCTTGATTGAATAGAGCGCCTTGCGCTTCCAAAGCCACGGGAACAGACAGTAGAGTGCGCCGAACGACACCATACCAACCCAGCCAAGCGCGCCCGAATGCACATGGCCAATGGTCCAGTCGGTATAATGGCTGAGCGAATTAACCGCCTTGATCGCCATCAGTGGACCTTCAAACGTGCTCATACCGTAGAACGCTACCGAGACAACAAGCAGCCGGATAACCGGGTCCGTGCGCAATTTGTCCCAGGCACCCGACAAGGTCATCAGCCCGTTGATCATGCCGCCCCAGCTGGGCATCCACAAGATGATTGAAAAAGCCATGCCGAGCGTCTGCGCCCAGTCGGGTAGCGCCGTATAATGCAGATGATGCGGGCCCGCCCAGATGTAAATAAAGATCAGCGCCCAGAAATGAATGATCGACAGTTTATAGGAATAGACCGGACGCTCGGCGCGCTTGGGAATGAAATAATACATCATGCCTAAGAAGCCGGCAGTCAGGAAAAAGCCCACGGCGTTATGGCCATACCACCACTGGGTCATGGCATCTTGCACGCCTGAAAACATGGTGTAACTTTTGGTGCCGGTGAATGAAACCGGGATCGCCAGGTTGTTGACAATATGCAACATCGCAACCGTAACGATAAACGCCAGGTAGAACCAGTTCGCCACGTAAATATGCGGTTCCTTGCGCCGCATTAACGTGCCGATAAAGACCAGCAGATAGGCCACCCAGACCAGGGTCAGCCAGATATCCACATACCATTCAGGTTCGGCATATTCTTTTGACTGCGTTACACCAAGCAGATAGCCGGACGCCGCCAGCACGATAAACAGCTGATAGCCAACCATGACAAACCACGGCAGCCAGCGGCCCGGCATGCGCGCTTTGGACGTGCGCTGCACCATATAAAACGAGGTTGCGATCAGCGCATTACCGCCAAACGCAAAAATTACCGCAGAAGTATGCAAGGGACGCAGGCGGCCAAAATTGGTCCAGGGCAGATCAAGATTGAGCGCCGGAAATGCCAATTGCCAAGCCAGAATATCGCCGACCGTAAAGCCGGCTATGCCCCAAAACACGGCGGCAATGGCACCGAATTTCACCGGCCCATCGAGATAACCCGTCTCATCAAAGGTGCTTGAGCCGAATGTTTCCTTGGCGATATATAACAGCCCGCCCGCACTGACCAGCGCGAGCAATGCGGCGTGAAACACCATCACATTGTCGCTGGAGGCGCTTGCCAGATATAGGCCGAGCAGGGCAAACGCCGCTGCCGCTGCCAGGGCGGCCAGATCGGAAAACGTTCGCCGTCCCGATACAATCTCACTCATCAATCATCTCCGGTTAAAGCTCGCTCCCCCCATAAGCAATGCTTTCGCGGAGCGCAAAATGACTAGCCTGAATTATGTGACCGCCCGTGAAAGATCATTGATCAAGATCAATTGAACGCCCCCTTGCGACAATGACACTCACTAGCAGGACAATGATGCTCATTCGAAAAAAGACGCGATTTCACTTCAAAAGGGTTAGGCGTGCCATTGCGACGCACATTGCTAACGATCGAAATCTCGCGGCATCAGCTTCATATATGTTCATTACCGCAAAAACCATGGCAAGACCAACAAGTTTCAGCGCGGTATGGCAACATTCCTCTGCCGTGGGCTAGATATGAAATAGCAACTGCCAGACCAGCCAGGGGCGGTTGAATTTGCCGCACGGGGAGCGCGGCGCACTGAAGGTCAGCGCGATATCACAATGCCAAATTCTAAATTGTGAACCAGCCGCCTGGCCTGATCCGCCAGTGAGGCAAATCCATCCTAGTTGCAAATCATTCTCATGTGCATTAGATGGGATATTGAAAGTTGCAAGACCAAAAGATGCAGTATCAAAATGTTAGAAGCAGTATCACGTAACAGTGTCGGAACGCCGCAAAGTGGCCGATTCAAATTGAGCATAATCTGATCCTTGAGGATTTCACCAATATGAGCGGCACAAACGTCAGACCACGGCCTGGCTCGCGAACAGAACGATGGCGCGGTATTAGCCTCATTGGTAAGGACCTTTCTGGCTGTGCTCCTCTGGTCAGCCTTGCTCGCCTGATCAGTTTTGCCAGCATTGGCGCCGTGGTCCTCTTGCTCAGCGCCTGCTCACCGCCCGCGCAATCCAAACAGTTTCGCGTGGTCACAACGTTCACGGTCATTCAGGATATTGTGAAAAACATCGCCGGCGATGCTGCCATCGTGCATTCAATCACCAAGCCGGGCGCCGATATTCATAATTATCTGCCGACGCCGCGCGATATCGTCAAAGCGCAAAAAGCCGATCTGGTGATCTGGAACGGCCTTGGCCTGGAGCGCTGGTTCAAAAAATTCTTCGGCAATGTTGCGAATGTTCCCAGTGCCGTGATTTCTGACGGTATCAAACCCATTTCCATCGTCGCCGGTCCCTATATCGACAAGCCCAACCCCCATGCCTGGATGTCGGCGACCAATGCGCTCATCTATGTCGAAAATATCCGCAGGGCGCTGGTCAAACATAACCCGGAGAACGCCGCGACCTACACTAAAAACGCCGCCGCCTATTCCGCCAAAATACGCGCGCTTGATAGAAAATTACGCGCCAAACTGCGCGCGCTGCGCTCGCCCAAGAGAAAATCCAGACACTGGCTGGTGACTTCAGAAGGCGCCTTCAGTTATCTGGCGCGCGACTATAATCTGCGCGAAGCCTACATCTGGCCCATTAACGCCGACGCGCAAGGCACACCGCAGCAGGTCCGCCGCCTGATCGATCTCATGCGCCGTGAGGCCATTGGCGTCATTTTCAGCGAAAGCACCATTTCCGACAAGCCCGCCAGGCAGGTCGCCAAGGAAACGCGCGCGCATTATGGCGGCATACTCTATGTAGACTCGTTGTCGAAACCAGATGGCCGCGTGCCAACTTATCTCAAACTGCTGGACGTCACGGTTTCCACAATTACTCAAGGGCTCGCCAGGGGCAACGCCAGTTAAAAAGGGCAACGCCAGTCATTAAGCCTCTTAGCCTGAGCAAGCATAATAGATGAAAGCAATTCAGATGACACCTACAGGCACTAATGTGGGCCTGGCACAACGCCCCGCCAGCAACGAACAATCGCCGGACGCCTCCCCGTCCCCGAGCGCGACCTTAGCCCTGGCTGTCGACAACATCACCGTCACCTATGCCAACGGTTTTACCGCCTTGCGCGACGCGTCTTTTTCACTCGGGCGCAATACTATATGCGGGCTGGTCGGTGTAAACGGCAGCGGCAAATCCACCATGTTCAAGGCCATCATGGGCTTTGCCGATCCAATTAACGGCAAGGTAGAAATCGGCGGGCGGCCCGTAGCCCAGGCGCTCAAGCAGAACGCCGTTGCCTATGTGCCGCAAAGCGAAGACGTCGACTGGAACTTCCCGGTCCTTGTCGAAGATGTCGTAATGATGGGCCGCTATGGCTATATGGGCTTCATGCGCATGGCGTCAAAAACCGACAAAGCCAAAGTCGATGAGGCGCTGAACCGCGTCTCCATGAGCGCCTTTCGCAAACGCCAGATTGGCGAATTATCCGGCGGCCAGAAAAAGCGCGTCTTTCTGGCGCGCGCCCTGGCGCAGGAGGCGCAGCTT
>JAJRRE010000243.1 GCA_024279745.1 Alphaproteobacteria bacterium | reverse complement strand
ATAACAGGGGCAAGACGTACTGAAATCCGTGATACCATGAATTGGCGCCGGGGCATCCAGGGGCATAAGGAATTGAGAATGAGTGACATCTTGAGCAATAGAACAACAAGGGTGAGTTTTGGTCGCTCGTCAAAACGCACTCAATCTCGGGGATTGGTTTTGGCCTTGTTTATGGTTTCGGCCGTGCTGGCTGTGTTCAGCGCGTTGATCCTGCCCGGTCTGCCGCAGGCGCAAGCACAAGGTCTGCGCGGGACGCAGCGGCAAGGCACTGTCGCGCCCATTCCTATCGCCATTCCCGAATTTGCCGGTGATCGGAAAATGGGCCGCGACATTGCCAATGTGATTGTGTCGGATCTGGCCAGCTCGGGGCTGTTCGTACCGCTCGATCGTGGCTCCTTCTTGGAGCGCAATATCAATCCCAACGTCATGCCGACCTTTGCCAATTGGACGCCGCTGAAAGCGCAGGCGTTGGCCGTCGGGTCGGTATCGGTTGGCGGCGAGCGGATCAGCGCATCGTTCCGGCTGTGGGACATTTTGTCCGCCCGCCAGTTGACCGGGCAAAAGGTTTCGACATCAGCGCGCAACTGGCGCCGGCTTGGCCATCTCATCGCCGACAAGATCTATCAGCGTCTGACCGGCGAGCAGGGATATTTCGATACGCGCGTTGTGTTCATTTCCGAAACGGGCAGTAAACGCAAACGCATCAAGCGCCTGGCGATTATGGATCAGGACGGCTACAACATGCGCTTTCTAAGCGGCGGCAAAGAGCTTGTGCTGACCCCGCGCTTTTCTTTAGGACGTCAAGAAATCACCTATGTCTCGTTTGGCAAGGGGCAAAAGCCGAAAGTCTATGTGATGGATCTGGCGTCCGGGCGCCGCTCGCTGGTGGCCAAATTTCCCGGCATGGCCAGTTTTGCTCCACGCTTTTCGCCCAATGGACGCCGGCTGGTCATGAGCCTGCAAACTCCCGAAGGCGTTTCAAGCATTTATGAGCTGGATCTAAGCAGTGGGCGTTCAACCCGCTTGACGACGGGAACGGGCATTGATACCGGCCCCAGCTATTCACCGGACGGACGGCGCATTGTGCTTGAATCTGACCGCGAGGGATCGCAGCAGCTTTATGTCATGGAGGCAAGCGGCCAAGGCTTGCGGCGTATCAGTTATGGCCAAGGCCGCTATTCAACGCCGGTATGGTCGCCGCGCGGTGATTTGATTGCCTTTACCAAGCAATTGGGTGGCAGATTTTTAATTGGTGTGATGCGGCCCGATGGCTCGGGCGAGCGTATTTTAACCGAAGGGTTCCATAATGAAGGACCGACCTGGGCGCCCAATGGCCGGGTTTTGATGTTCTTTCGCGAATCGCCCGGCGCCAATGGTGGCCCGCGGCTTTATTCAGTCGATCTGACAGGATATAATGAGCGGCAAATCAAAACACCGTCTTTTGCCTCGGATCCGGCCTGGTCGCCGCTGCTGCGCTAATTGCTTCGGGCATGGTGCTGTGAGGCTGTAACGCGAGGTTTTGCACAAGAAATACTGCGACATAGGTTCAGAATCGGCGATACTCTGCATCGTGATAGAAGGCGATGTCCTAACCGGCGGTGGCGGTAGGGCGAATGTGAGCTTAAAGCCGGTTTTAACGGCTCTTTGCCAATGTTTTTTGCAAATGTTGCGCTCGCTAGCCTGCCGCAAAGTGTTATGGACCTGAAGACTTATACAAGGGACGGCATTGAGCTTCTTATTCCGGTCGAAGCTTGGTCATATTTTTGCGCGATGCTTAGTCTACTCAAGGCCAAAGTAGATAGTTTATTCGAAGCTGGTGTGATGCATTGCCGGGAATTGTTATTTCGGCTTTGCCGGAGTTGATTGGCCAGCTTCATGATACCAACTGCAAGACAAAAGAATTAAAGGGATTGTCCCATGTCGTCCTCATTTGCAAGTTCCACCGCGCGCAGCTCCTATGTGCTCAAACTGGCTGTGGCGTTGTTGGCAACTGCCCTGTTGGCCGGTTGTGCCAATAAAGGATCGAAAGCCGGGAAGTTTGGCCCTGGATCGGGTGCCGCTTACGGCGCTGCGGGGCCGGTGAAAGCGGGGACATCGCGCGACTTTACGGTTAATGTCGGGGATATCGTTTATTTCACAACTGCCGCGACGCAATTGTCACCTGAAGCGCGCCAGACCGTCGACAAGCAGGCTGAATGGCTGAGCCGCTATCCTAAATATACCATTACCGTTGAAGGTCATGCCGATGAGCGTGGCACGCGCGAGTATAACATTGCGCTGGGCGCCCGCCGCGCCGCGGCAGTGCGTGCCCGTCTGGCTACGCGCGGTATTAACGCCGCGCGCATCCGCACCATATCCTATGGCAAGGAACGCCCGGTTGCGGTGTGTAATGATATTTCTTGTTGGTCACAAAACCGGCGGGCGCAGACCGTGCTCAACCGCCGCCGCGGCGCCGGGTCCTAGGATATTTTTGTAGCGCCAGACCTCAAAGTACAACTGCCATATGCGCTTTGCGCCACTTTGCAATTTTCCAGCTGATTTCCTGCCTGCAACATAAGTGTTGCCGGTCCTTGAGGACGTTTGGGGTCTTTATCTGGCAGATTATGACGCAAAACATGAAGGTTCATCACTCAGAAACGGCCAATAATCCTCAGTTTTGCCCGAATGTTGCGTGATATTGTCGCGAGATGCATCACGTTAGCAGTGTGGGTAGCGGGGTTTAGTTGCGATGTATTGGTTCGCTGGAAAGCGCGTAAATTGTCTGACGATGCTTGAAATTTCTCCTTTGTTCTTTAACACTGGCGCAGTGTGTGGCTGTGGCCCGTGGGCATATCAAGCCAAACCATTGGCTCTGCTTGTCAAACCGTTGAAGCGGCTTGTGCAGGCGGCGCGCGTTTTGGCTATGTTGTCCCTATGTCTGTGTCTGCCTGCCGTTGCTGTCGCGCAAACTAATGATCAAGGTTACGCTGAAGAAAATTTGGCCCGTGACAGCGGCGAGACTGGCAACGGCCAAGGCCAAACGATACAAGGCCAAACAGTAGCGACCTATGCAGGCACTAGAGGTTCTAGCAAAGCGGCGCAGCTCTATCAGGATGCGCGCTATGATTATTCCATGGGCTATCTAGGCTCTGCGATCAATAATCTGAAACAACTTATAACAACATACCCACGCACGCCGTTTGCCGAACAAGGGCGCAAAGACCTTGAGATGCTGTATGCGGAAGTTCGCCGCGCGCGCGCTCTACAACGCCGCAATCCTGCGCGCCGTGTCAATCGGCGCGTAACAAGTGGCGGGATGCAAGGGGATGACCCGCGCGAACAAACCGCTGCTGGTACTTCTGAAAGTTCTGGCACTTCTGGCACTATCGGCGTTGGCACAAGCATTGCTGCGCGCTACACCCCGGCTGCAGGCCCTTTGAGCGAAGAAAATTCGTTGAGCAAAGATGATGCATTGAACGAAGAAGATTCGTTGTCGCCGTTTGTTGGCAATGCTCCGGGCGGGGCGGGTAATCCAATCACTGGCGTGTTGCCGCGGCCGAAAGTTTTTGCACGCGGCACACAGCTGCAAGGACGTGCGATCGGAACCCGTGGGCTGGTAGAAGATGACCGATCAAATCAATCTATCGCCGGCTGGTCCTATAAAATCATGACTTTGGGGGCCCCCAAGGTCGTTGGCCAAGCCCGATTGGCAATCTTGGAAAAGGGCGTAACGGCGACCAAAATTCGTGCCGTAAAAATCGCTGAACCCGAACCGGCGGCTAAATCTTCTGCCTCGGCTCCCCCTGCTGGTATGCCGCGCTCATCACGCCAGAAACAAAAAGCGGCAAATTTTCGCCGGTACAATGCCGCCTTCAAATCAGCCAGCAGCGACCGCATATTTTTTGGTCCACAAAGTATTGCGCTTGAATCTCGTGCCCGCAGTGTTATCGCCGCCCAGGCTGTGTGGCTGAAAAGTCATGGCGATCTTACCGTGGCAATTGAAGGCCATGCCGATGAGGGTGGATCACGTCAGCAAGACAGAATTATATCGCGCCGGCGGGCTGAAGCGGTTCGCAAGTATCTGGTGGCCAATGGCGTAAAGGCAGATCACATTATTATCAAGGCGCACGGCCGCGCGGCGCGAATCTCGCTCTGCGCCGCTAGTTTTTGTGCCGCGCAAAATCGCCGCGTCGTGACCAAGATCGTGGTGCCGTGAATCGTAAAGCAACAGCCTTTGATGACGGCAAAATCCGGTTTATTATTTGGAGAACCAGGAGCTTAAGCTATTTTGTGTGGCTTTTGCACGTCTGCGGCAGGGCCTCGGCATGCTAATAGCGGTGGTGGTGGTGTAAATTCATCGCAATTCAGGCTATAGCAGAATTATGATTCCATGCATTTCGGCCTGATTGTCAGTGCAATGAGCCTTTTGACTATGCATGTGCCAGCGAACCGACATCTCACTATGCCAGCGAATTGGAAGTAATTCCCATGACGATCACAATATCCTCGATCAGTGCAGCATCTTCGATTATTGCAGTGCCATTGGCAGGGGGGGATCAAAAGCGGCAATCCTCACCCTCACCCCTGCACCTTCTTACGCCTGCAGATCTCACGCCATCAACCCTCACATACTCAGCCTGGGAGGCAAAGCCTCGGTCGAACGGAGGCGGGCTTAAGACGCAGCGGGGCCGGGACCGGGATGGCTTTAAGCGAGGTCTATTGGGCGCGGCGTTGAAATCCGTCAGTGCTGCGAGCTGCCGGCTTGCGGTGATCCTGGTGGCGTTGATCCTGGTGCTTCCAACTACAGTGCAGGCTCAAAGTTCCAAATCCAAAGCTGCCAAGGGGGCAAATAACGCAACGATAGTTTTGCGTAATCGCGTGCAGCAATTGGAGGGACAAGTTCTTGATATGCAGGTCATAATCGGGACGTTGCAATCATTGGCGCGCACAGGTGGCAGCGGCGGTGGCGGCGGCGGCGCGGCGGTGTCCGGTCCGGTCGCGAGTTCAGCTGGAGGTGACAATTCGCGAATTCGCTTCCTGGAAACCCAAATCCAAGCCTTGACGACACAGGTCGAGCGGCTATCACGGCAAGTGCGCGGGGACCGGCGCGGTGATGCAGGGGGCTATGTACCGTCCACGGGCCGGGTAGCCGGTGTTACCAGCGAAGATCTGAGCGCCCCCACCAGGGGCGGTGAGGCAAGCGGCGGGTTTCGCACCAGCGCCATGCCATCCGATGCCGTATCGGGCGATGTTATATCGGGATTTGGCGCCACCACCGTAACGCCAGGCAATCGCGGCGCTGGCAGCGATGCAATCGGGCGCATGTTGCAAGGCGAACCGCGCGATAATGGTGCGGTTGGCGGCGGCAGGGGAGCCGGTGGTTCGCGCGGTAACGCGGTGATAGCGCGGGCGCGCTCAATTGGTGATCCCAAACAGCTATATGAAACCGCATATGGCTATTTGTTGCAGCAAAATTATAAAAACGCGCGCAGTGCATTTGGCGAATTTCTCGATCTGTTTCCCGATGATCCGTTAGCCGGCAACGCGCAATATTGGCTGGGTGAGACTTTTTATGTGCGCCGCAAATATCGCTCGGCGGCCAATGCCTTTTTGAAGGGCTATCAAAAATATCCCCGCTCCAACAAGGCGCCTGACAATCTGCTGAAATTATCGATGTCATTGGAGCGTTTGGGACAAAAGGAAGCGGCCTGTTCGTCGTTTTTGGAATTGCAGGAAAAATTCCCACGCGCGGCTGCTCACGTCAAGAAAAAGACCCGAACAGAAATTCGCCGTTTGAAATGCTGATGAAATGTCCGTCAGGCTGAAGCGGCCGCCAATCTGAAGCAGCCGCAATGATCTTTTCAGGTAGCACTGCATCTATCGGCTGCGGCGCTAATAGCGTTGGGTCAAACTCGCCATGAGCAACCAAACAGAAAATTATACAGCTTCGCCCAAAGCCATTGGCGGCGATGAACTGGACGCCCTGTTTTCTTGGCTGGAGCCTTACTTCCCGCTCGTGCTGGCGGTTTCTGGCGGCGCAGATTCGATGTGTCTAATGCATCTGATGGCCGATTGGTTGAAGCGGCGCGGTGCTCAGGGCGCGCACGGCGGTCAGGGCGAGAATGAAGCGCGCCTTGCTGGTGCCGGTGAAGCCCAACCAACCTCCAGCCCGACTAGGTTTACGGCGGTCAGCACGCCGGGCCCGGTCCAAATCAGCAATGCTTTGAAGGTACAAACTGTTACTGTCGATCACGGCCTTCGCGCGGGCTCGGTGGCAGAAGCGCAGTTTGTGCAACGCGCCAGTCTGACATTGGGGTTTGCTCACACGACATTGCGATGGGATGGCGACAAGCCGCAAACTGGAATTCAGGCGGCGGCGCGCAAAGCCCGCTACGAGCTAATCAGCGCGTTCTTGTGTAAGCAAATCGGTCAGAGCCGCGAAAACCAGCCAGATAACAAATTGAGCGCGCAAGACGGGGCGCGCGACGGCTCGGTGGCAGGCCGTTGCGCATATTCTTTGCCGACCCTGCTCACAGCCCATCATCAGGACGATCTGGCGGAGACGGTTTTGATGCGCTTGGCGCGCGGCAGTGGCCTTGACGGTTTGGCCGGTATGAGCAGGAAAAGCACCTTGTGCGGCATGACGATCTTGCGGCCCCTGCTTGAGCTCCCCAAGACGCGGCTGGTCGCCACATTGAATAAGCGCTCAATCAGCTATGTTGAAGACCCCTCCAACGAGAATACCGCGTTTGAACGAGTGCGTTTGCGCCGCGCGGCCTCCGCCTTGAGCGAAGCGGGCCTTGGCAATGAGGCGTTGGCCGTCAGTGCCCGCCGACTTGCCCGCGCCAAATGCGCGTTGGACGAGTTGACGAGTGATCTCATGCAACGCTGCGCCGTGCGGGCTAGGGAATTTGGCTATGGCGAATTGGTTTTTTATGAATTCAACGCCGCGCCGGAAGAGCTGCGGCTTCGCCTGCTGAACCGGTTGATTGGATTTTATGGCGGCGCCGACATGCCGGTACGACTGAGCAAGCTGGAGGATCTTTGCCTGGCGCTTGGTACCGCAGATTTCAGCGGGGCAACGCTGAACAAGTGCCGCATCGTGCACCGTGGCAAAAAATTAATGTTGTTTCGCGAAACAGGCCGGGCGGCGACCACTGCCAGGACTTTAGAACCGGGGGCGTCGTTTTTGTGGGATCATCGCTTTTTGGTGTCTTTATCACCGCAAAGTGATCAAGCGTTTGAAATCCTGCCCCTGGGCGAAAACGGCTGGCGGGACCTGAAGCTGAACTATGAGGCTGTGGCCCAATGCGATGTTCCATTTGACGCCGCAAGCAGTGTGCCGGCATTTTGGGCAAGAGGTAAATTAGTTGCCGTTCCGGTTTTTGGCGGTCTTGCGGAAGACTTGAGCGGGCCGCGCGTTGCGGGCGCCCCCCTGCTGGCGTGCTCAGTCAGAGCGCTTTAGCTAGCGCGCATAGAGTTTATTGACGCTTATGTGCTATGACTTGACGGTCCCCCTGCTTGATGGCGTGGTCATTGCATGGCTCTGACGACGAACAAGTCAGTTTTGGTCATGTGGCACCAATTCGGGCTTAATCTGCCGTTAAATGGCCCGGTTGAAGGTATTGTTAAGGAAGTGAGAGGGTTTTGAGCGCGTACAATGGCGAAATGACCTGTTGACCTGCTCTCATTCTACTGGAATTAGCTACTGGAATTAGAAAGCGCGCGGGCTACTGGTATTGAAATGCATGCCGGGTGGCGTGTTGGATCGACGCGCTGGCACAACAAGGTGATCGGCGCGGTTGGCAAATAGGGGCTGGGTTCCTATCTTAGATACAAGAGTTGCAATTGGTTCGCACCAATGGGATGAAATTGCCGGCAAATCGGGCGGAATCTAACAATTTGTGCGCTATCTGTGTGACGCCGCGACCTTTGGAGAATTTAAAACCGAACGATCATCAATAAGCGGCGGAGTAGGAGCGCGGTGTGTCAAGGATAGTGTTATGATCTCAGACACTTTTCGCCAAGTCTGCAAAGTCTGCCAAATCTTGAGACCCAAAACAGGCGCGAGACCAAAATAAAACATACGCTCAAGCTAATACAACGCCCAATTTATTTAACGCAAAACACGCTAAGTTAGAAGTTAAGACAGGCCTGAAGCACGGTGAGCCGACCAAGATGGCAAACCGGTAAAAGGGCGAGAAGGAAAGTAAATGAATTCGAATTT
>JAJRRE010000242.1 GCA_024279745.1 Alphaproteobacteria bacterium | reverse complement strand
CGGCTCATCGGCGATCAGCAGTTTGGGGTTGCACGAAATGGCCATGGCGATCATGACGCGCTGGTTCATGCCGCCGGACAATTGATGCGGAAAGGAACCGATGCGTTTTTCTGGCGCGTGCATGCCGACAAGATCGAGCCGCTCAAGACAGCGTGTGCGGCGCTCTGCGCGTGATAAACCAAGATGTACCTTCAAGGCTTCGCCAAGCTGAAAGCCGATGGTAAAGCACGGGTTCAGACTGGACATGGGTTCCTGGAAAATCATGGCGATATCTTTGCCGATGATGGTGCGGCGTTGGCGCGTGTCCATGGTCAGAAGATCAACGCCGTCAAAATTCAAGCGGTTTGCCGTAACAGTGGCGGTCCACGGTAGCAGGCCCATCAAGGCAAGCATGGCGACCGATTTGCCCGAGCCAGATTCGCCGACAATGGCCAGGACGTCGCTGGGCGCGGCGCTCAGCGTCAAACGGTCAACCGCGCGGAAGGCACCGCCGGCCGTGGCGAATTCGACCGTGAGGTCTTCGATTTCCAGCAGCGCCATCTCAGGACCTCTTTAATTTAGGATCAAGCGCATCGCGCAGACCATCGCCAACGAGATTGATCGCCAGCACGGTGAGCAAAATCGCCAGGCCGGGCAGCGTCACCACCCACCAGGCGCGCAGGATAAACTCGCGCGCTTCAGCCAGCATGGTGCCCCATTCGGGCGTTGGCGGCTGTGCGCCCATGCCCAGAAAGCCAAGCGCGGCAGCATCCAGAATGGCGGTTGAAAACGATAAGGCGCCCTGCACGATCAGCGGCGCCATGCAATTGGGTAATATGGTCATGAACATCAAGCGTAAGGGGCCAACACCAACCACGCGCGCTGCCGTCACATAATCCTTGCCCTTCTCGCCAATGACGGCGGCCCGGGTCAGGCGTACATAATGCGGCTGCTGCACAATGGCAATGGCGATCATGGCATTGGTCAGGCTGGGACCCAATATAGCGACCAGGGCGAGCGCGAGCAGCAGACTGGGGAAGGCCAGCACGATATCCATGATGCGCATAACGATGGTGTCGAAGGCCCCGCCGATAAAGCCGGCGGCCAGTCCGACAACAACGCCGACCAGCAGCGAGAACGTTACAACGATGATACCGACAAATAATGATAAGCGGCTGCCATAGATGAGGCGCGAGAGCATGTCGCGGCCAACCGCGTCGGTGCCGAGAATAAAGCGCCAGTCACCGCCCTCCTGCCAGACGGGGGGTTGCAGCAGCGCGTCGCGATATTGTTCAATGGCGCCATGGGGCGCGACGACGTCGGCGAGAAGCGCGATCAGGCATACAGCGGTGAAAAACCACAGCCCGATTACGGCGCCGCGGTTCTCGCTGAAATAATGCCAGAACTCTTTCAGGACTGCACGGGTGCCGCCGCTACGAACGTCCAGCGGCTCAGTTGCTGCTATGGGCGCGGCTGGCGCAGTCGGTGACGCATCAGATGCTGTTGCGGCTGCCCTATCGGTATCGACTTGTTTGCTCATTTTCCCTTACCCCTCCTTGTGCCGAATGCGCGGATTAATCAGCCCGTAGAGAAGATCGACGATCAGATTAACGATCATGACAATCAGTGCGATCATCAAAAGGCCGCCCTGCACAGACGGGTAATCGCGGCGGAAGATAGAATCGACCATCCATTTGCCGATACCCGGCCAGGAAAAGATCGTCTCGGTCAGGATTGCGCCGGCGAGCAGCACACCCACTTGCAGGCCAATGGTGGTGATGACGGGAATGAGCGCGTTGCGCAGTGCATGGACCCCAACCACACGCAAAGCCGACAAGCCTTTTGAACGGGCGGTGCGTACATAATCTTCGCTTAGAACTTCCAGCATGGCCGAGCGGGTCTGGCGCGCAATCACCGCAAGCGGAATGGTTCCCAGCACAATGGTCGGTAATATGAGATGCGACAGCGCCGATCTCAGCGCGCCCTTCTGGCCCGATAAAACCGCATCAATGGTCATGAAGCCGGTAACGTCGGGAAAGAAATACAATAGCGAGATGCGCCCAGAGACGGGCGTCCACTGCAAGATGCCGGAGAAGAAAATTATGAGCAATAACCCCCACCAGAAAATCGGCATGGAATAGCCGATCAGCGCCGTGCCCATGACCGTGTGATCGAAAGCGGTGCCGCGTTTAACGGCAGCGAACATGCCGGCGGGAATACCGAGCGCGACGGCGAAGATCATGGCGCAGATCGACAGCTCCACCGTGGCAGGGAAAAGGGTGAAAAATTCATCGATGACCGGGTTTTTGGTAACCAGGGAAAAGCCCAGATCACCCTGGAATATGCCGCTTAGATAGTCCCAATATTGCACCCAGAGCGGCCGGTCGAAACCAAATTCCTTAAGCAGTGCCGCGTGCCGCTCTGGCGATAAGCCGCGCTCGCCCGCCATCAGCAGAACCGGATCGCCCGGCAGCAGGCGAATGAAGCCGAAAGAGGCGACGGTGACGCCAATGAATGTGGGGATCAATAGTCCGATGCGCCGCAGAAGAAATGCCAGCATGTGCCGTTGGGTGTGCCTATAGCAGGAGGATTGGGAAGATGTGACGTGTAGCGTTTGGCAATGTTAAAACAATAAACTGAAGGCGGGTGATGTGAAGGGCGGCTTTTTGCCAAAAGCCACCCTTCGATTTTTTTCGTGCCGGTTTATTTAATATCGACACCATAGAAGTTATGACCACCGAACGGATCGATCTTATAGCCGGTCACTTCTTTGCGCATGGCTTTGAACACCACCGAATGCGCAATCGTCGCCCAGGGGGCTTCGCGTTTGAACACGACCTGTGCCTGCTCATAAAGCTTGGTGCGCGCAGCTGAATCGGAAACCACTTTGGCCTTCTGGATCAGCCCGTCAAATTCCTTGTTGCACCATTGTGCCCGGTTGGCACCGCCAACGGCATCGCAGCCAAGCAGCACGGCCAGGAAGTTATCCGGGTCACCATTGTCGCCGGTCCAGCCGAGCAGCACCGCGCCCTTGCGGTCTTTGGCCTTGGAGCGTTTGAGATATTCACCCCATTCATAGGAGACGATCTTGACCTTGACGCCGATCTTGCCGAAGTCCGCCTGCAGCAGCTCAGCCATCCGCCGCGCATTGGGGTTATAAGGACGTTGCACCGGCATCGCCCAGATTTCCATCGACAGATCTTTCACGCCAGCCTCAGCCAAAAGTTTCTTGGCGGCTGCTGGATCATATGGATCGTCTTTAATGGCGTTATTATAGGACCAGATGGTTGGCGGGATCGGGTTCTTGGCGGCTTTGCCCGCACCCTGGAACACGGCATCCAAAATGGCCTGCTTGTTGATGGCCATGTTGAGCGCCTTGCGAACCTTGACATTGTTGAACGGCGCAACCGTTGTGTTGTAAGCCAGATAACCGACATTGAGGCCTTCCTGCTGTGGCAGTTTCAAAGCTGGATCTTTCTTGATCGCAGCCAGATCGGCCGGGTTCGGGTAAGGATTGAAATGACATTCGCCGGCTTTCAAACGCTGATGACGAACGGCCGCGTCTGTCGTGATGGCGAACACCAGATTATCGATGGGAGCCTTGCCCGCCCAATAGGTTTCATGGGCCTGATAACGAATGACGGCGTCTTTCTGGTAGGCCTGGAACTTAAACGGACCGGTACCGATCGGCTTTTGGTTGAGGTCTTTTTTGTTGCCGGCTTTATCCAGCTTGTCGGCATATTCCTTTGACATGATCGAAGCAAAGTCCATGCCCAGATTGGCAATCATTGGTGCTTCGGGCCGGGTCAGCGTGAATTTCACTGTATAGTCGTCGACCTTGGACACGTCCTTGAGAAGTTTTGGCATCGACATGCCGTTGAAATATTCCCAGGACGTCCCGGCGGTATATTTGTGCCAGGGGCTGTCTTTCTTGAGCTGGCGCGTGAATGAGAACACCACATCGTCGGCATTAAAATCGCGCGTTGGTTTAAAGAAAGCGGTGGTGTGGAATTTCACGCCTTTGCGCAGTTTGAAGGTATATTCCTTGCCGTCTTTGGAAATGCTCCAGCTCTCTGCCAGGGCCGGACCGATTTTGGTGGTGCCGCGCTCGAACTCAACCAGCTTGTTATAGATGTGCCGCGAGGAAGCGTCGAAAGTTGTGCCGGAGGTGTATAGTGCCGGGTCGAATCCTTCTGGCGAGCCTTCCGAACAGAAGATCAGCGTTTTTGCCTGTACGGCACCGCCACTGAGCATAAGCGCTCCGCTTAAGGCACCAAGCATTAGCTTGCGACATTTCATTTGTTTTCTCCCTTGAAATTGACGTGGCCGCAGTGTGCAAAAAACGCCGCAGCAATACCAGTCTTTTCTAGACGCTTTCGGGAGGTTAATTCATCCGCTGACGGGTTTGGTTAAAGGGTTTGTCCAAAAGTCTAACGGCGCGCCGCTTCGTATCAAACTATTCGAATATAACCGGGGGTGTTTTTAGCGTTTAACGGCGTGCGCAGGTGCGGTTTTGCACATATCTATTGGCGGGCGTGCTCAGGGAATAAGCTCGCAAGCCCTTCGCTGGACGCGGCGCAGACACCGCGCTCGGTAATGAGGCCAGTTACCAACCGCGCCGGTGTGACGTCAAAGGCGGGATTGCCGCCGGGTGTGCCGTCCGGGCAGATCTGCACCGCCGCGACGCTGCCGTCTTCAAGCTTACCCCAGACCTTGGTGACTTCATCGCCATCGCGTTGCTCAATCGGCACTTGCGCGACGCCATCGTTGAGCGTCCAGTCAACGGTTGGCGACGGCAGGGCGACATAAAACGGAACATTGTTATCGCGCGCTGCCAGGGCTTTAAGATAGGTGCCGATCTTGTTGCACACGTCGCCATTAGAGGTGGTGCGGTCGGTGCCGACAATGACCAGATCGACTTCGCCGCGCTGCATCAGATGACCGCCCGCATTGTCGACAATCAGGTGATGGGAAATGCCGTGGCTGTCCATTTCCCACGACGTCAGCTGCGCGCCTTGATTGCGTGGCCGCGTCTCGTCCACCCAGATATGCACGTCGATGCCTGCCTCATTGGCGTGATACATTGGCGAAGTTGCCGTGCCCCAGTCGACGGTGGCGAGCCAGCCGGCATTGCAATGGGTGAGAATGTTGACGCGCTCGCCGGGTTTTTTATTAGCGGCAATTTTCTTGATGATCGCAAGCCCATGCAACCCAATTTGCCGATTACATTCCACATCCTCGTCGCAGATTTGCAAGGCGCGCGCATGGGCGGTAGCGGCGCGTTCGGTTTCCGGCAGATTTTGCAACCGCGTGCGCATATCATCCAGCGCCCAGCGAAGATTGATCGCTGTTGGCCGGGTCGCGTGCAGGATGTCCCAGGTTTCAT
>JAJRRE010000241.1 GCA_024279745.1 Alphaproteobacteria bacterium | reverse complement strand
ATCGAGCCCTCCATCATCGACATATTTTGATCCGCAACCATCATTGTTATGTCGGCGCCGCGCAACAGTGCCTCAATATAACTTAATAATACCGGCTCATTGGTTCTAACAATTTCTCGCATTGTCGCGTCTTGAACCTCTGTGATAGATTGCGGCAATGTGCCTTGCCCAAATTGTGAGAAGACCGGGTATAGCTAGCCGTCACGTTAATAGCGGGAGTGAAATGCCGTGGGCGTAGTTATCCCACTCGACGACATGCGCGATCCAGCGCAAAGCCTGAAACCTCTTCTGGGTCTTGTCGCAGAGGATATGCAGGGCGTAAACCGTATTATTCTTGATAAGGCGGTTTCTGACGTCGATTTGATCCCTAAACTGGCCCATCACCTGATTGATTCGGGTGGCAAACGGCTGCGCCCAATGCTGGCTTTGGCAACGGCGCGCCTGTGCGGCTATAAAGATGCCGAACATATTGTGCTGGCTGCCAGCATTGAATTTCTGCACACGGCGACCCTGCTACACGATGATGTGGTGGACGAATCAGATATTCGGCGTGGCAAGAAGTCTGCCCGCATTCTGTGGGACAACCAGTCCAGCGTGCTCGTTGGTGATTTCCTGCTGGGCCAGGCTTTCCGCATGATGGTAACAACCGGCTCATTGCCCTCATTGCAGATCCTGTCCAATGCCGCCGCGATCATTGCCGAAGGCGAGATCATGCAACTGGCCGCCGCCAAGAACGTCACCACCAGCGAAGACACTTATCTGGCAATTATCAACTCCAAAACCGCCGCTTTGTTTTCGGCGGCTGCCGAAGTCGGCGGCGCCATTGCCGATGAGCCCGACGAGGTCCGCGAAGCGCTGCGCTCTTACGGCAAAAACCTGGGCATAGCGTTCCAGCTGGTCGATGACGCGCTCGATTACAGCGGCGAGGACGCCAAGCTTGGCAAGAATATCGGCGATGATTTCCAGGAAGGCAAAATTACCCTGCCGGTTATTTTGTCCTGGCGGCGCGGCAATGCCAAAGAGCGCGCCTTCTGGAAGCGCACGCTGACCGACAGCGACATCCAAGACGGCGATCTGGAACATGCGATTGAGCTGATGGGCAAGCATAAAGCCATCGATGCAACATTCGAGCGCGCCCGCCACTACGGCGCCATTGCCTGCGATGCCCTGGCTATTTTCCCCCAAAGCAAACATAAAGCCGCATTGCTGGAAGTCGTCGGCTTTTGCATCTCGCGCGCGAATTAGGTTTTTATTCTCTCGCGGCGCGTAGCTCTATTTGCCTCGCGGGCCGTATCGGACACGAAAAGTGTCCGGGCCCTCCGGCTGGGCAGGCCTAAGGCCCGGGGCTGCGCGTGCAGCCCGGTCGCAGTCGCGACGTAACTTGCTCGGGCGTGAAAACGAGGCTGGAGCCGATGGGACGGAGCTGTGATAGAGCTCATTTGTTTCTGGCGGGCACAACGGCGAACAATGTTCGCCCGGGCCTTTGGCCCGCGCCTCGCAGGGCCCGCTTGGGCGTACCCCTGTGAGATATCCGCTTGCTCAAAAGCAAACCAAGCGGTGAGCGCCCGTGAGAGAAATCAAAAACCCACGCCACCGCTCCCCATGCAGGAGCGCAACTTTGAGCGTTCACGTGGTCTTTGTTATACCCTCCACGGCGAACAATGTTCGCCCGCGAACCGTTTCGCGCCCATGCGGAGGCGCAAGGAGCGCAAGCGCGCTGGTGCGCGCCGTGAGCCAAAAGTGCCCCAATAAAGAGAATTTTGCTGACGCCGAGAGTAAGGCCGAATTGCCCTTCTAAACAATGAGACAACGGTTAATTCTGGCGTCAACGAACCAAATGTGTATGCTTAACAGTTACTGTCTAGAACTTTAGTCAAACCCATGGGAATGATATGAAAGACCTAACCTGGACATTTATCTACGAGCCGATGGCAGGAGTTGGCGGCGCCGTTGGAAAGGCGGTTCTGAAAAAGTCTCCTGGTATTGTGGAAACTCTTGGCTTGGCGACAGCATTTCACTGGATTATTCAAAATCCACTCACAGCAATTGGCTGCGTTGGCCTGGCAATCGCTGCTTTGGCTTTCATTGGTGGACAAAAGTAGTATTTTTCTCCTTCACGGGACTTTGCTGATTTCTTTCTCACGGCGCGCAGCTCTATCTGCCTCACGGGCGAAGTGGCCCTCCGGCGGGGCGGCGCGTCTTGCCGAAGGCGAGCAAAAAGAATGGCC
The DNA here is from genome assembly GCA_024279745.1 of Alphaproteobacteria bacterium. Taxonomy (GTDB): domain Bacteria; phylum Pseudomonadota; class Alphaproteobacteria; order Rhizobiales; family Hyphomicrobiaceae; genus JAJRRE01. Next base: position 2,515 of record JAJRRE010000241.1, on the reverse strand, counting down.
CGGGGCTGCGCTTGCAGCCCTGTCGGACGAGCCGACGCATTGTGCCCAAATTGAGGGAGCTGAGCTGGAGCCGAGCGGGCAGAGCTGTGGTAAATCACGGGATTTTGCTAGCTGGCACCACGGCGAACAATGCTCGCCCGCGAACCGTTTCGCGCTCATGCGGAGGCGCAAGGAGCGCAAGCTCCTGATGCGCGCCGTGAGCCAGGAGTACCAGTGAGAAAATGAAAGCCCTACTCAAGACAGCTTCCCCTTTGAAGCGATAAAGCATTGATTTAACGACATCTTATTTTTGCAACAATAATGGTGTGTATCGTTCAATTATAACATTCAGCCCGCTGTCATTACGCTTGCTGATACGAACCATAGCGATTCAAATTACAATTGATCGTGAATAGGATAACCCATGGAATTATCTACGCAGACGAAACAGATTTGTAAGGCCACAGCACCCGCTGTTAAAGAACATGGTGAAGCGATCACAACCAGAATGTACGAAATTCTGTTTGAGACGTATCCTAAAACCAAAGCTCTATTTGATGGAGCGCCAGCAGATCAAAACAAAAAACTTGCTGCCGCAATTGCGGTATATGCGAGCAATATTGACGATCTTGCGGTCTTGGACACAGCAGTTGAAGCCATGGCACAGCGCCATGTCAAAACCAATGTCAAACCAGAACATTATCCAATGGTCGGAACTGCACTACTGCAGGCGATAAAAGATGTGCTGGGTGAGGCCGCAACAGATGAAGTGATTGAAGCCTGGAAAGAAGCTTATTTCTTCTTGGGGGATATCCTGATCGCTCGCGAAGAAAAAATTAGAGCAGCCTAGAGCAACCACTCCAGAGCAGTCAGCCATCTGTTCGCCTCGCGGGCTCTATCTGCCTCACGGGCGAAGTGGCCCTCCGGCGGGGCGGCGCGTCTTGCCGAAGGCGAGCAAAAAGAATGGCCCGGGGCTGCGCGTGCAGCCCGGTCGGACGAGCCGACGCATTGTGCCCAAATGTCAACAACAGGGCTAGAACCGTAAGGGCTCAGCTGTGATGGTTCCGTGGTCTTTGCTAACTGACACCACGGCGAGCACCATTCACTAGGCTTCATTACCAGTCAGCAAATCTCCCAGCCCCGTCCCTACCATCCTTTTTGTATTTTGAATTCACTCAAGTATAAAATAAAATACTCTGAGATACATGAGTAACGTCAAGTAATTCATAGCGCACCAGCAGCCCCCATTAATCATACCATGAAAAATTTCGTATACTTTATTATTGACACAATAATGAACTGGATATATTTTTTTTAGTAGTATCGAAGTAACGTTTTTTCTAAATTTGAGGGATAGCGGATGATTTATATTCAAACAATGCATTATATTTTCAAGAGCAGGCGGTTCTGTTGGTCAAATGTCAATCCATTCCAAAAAGCATCCGCCAGCCCCGCGCTCACAGGACTTGTTATCATCGCTGCGGCATTGTTTTTTACGAGCGCCGAACCGGCCAGCGCAGGCAAGGTTAAAAAGGTCCAAAAAGGGCTGTCATTTGCAGGTAAGACACTCACCAAACTGGAAAAAGCCGGTCGCAAGGCGCAAAAGAAAAGAGGCATTGTCTCTAAAGTGGGCGGCGGTATCTTAAAAAACGCCGCCAAAGGCGCCAATAAAGTCGTCCGGGGAACGAAACGTGGCATTGGCAAGGCCAGCAGAGGCGCCAAAAAGTTGGTCAGCAAATCAAAAGTGGGGCGCGCCGCTCAAAAAGGCTACCGCAAAGCTAGGCGTTTCCAGAACAAAGCCATCAAAAAAGCCTTCAAAAAATGCAGGGGCAAAGTTTGCAAGGGGGCCAAGGGCGTCGTCAACTTTGCTAAACCACTATAGATTTGCACTCTTTCAGGGCGCGGCGCGTCTTGCCAAGGCGAGCAAATAAAATTGCGCTGCACCTGGCAGCGCCCGCCTGCGCGTACCGCATCGTTCATGCCACAAACGCAGATGCCAAGCAGACGGATCGGCGTGTGAGAGAAAACAAAAACTCACACCAACCGCTCCCCTGCCAGCAACACTCCCGCCCGGCCTCAAATATCCAGATCGGTCACGAAGGCGGCGCGGTCCTGGATAAAGCGAAAGCGCGCCTCAGGTTTAGAGCCCATCAGGGCGTTAACGGCCAGGGTGACGTCAGCTTTATCAGCTTCGGCGACTTCGACGCGAAGAAGCGTGCGCTTGTCCGGGTGCATGGTGGTTTCTTTGAGCTGCGCGGCCATCATCTCGCCCAGGCCCTTAAAGCGTGAAATATCGATCTTGCCGCGCCCCTTGAACTCGCTTTCAAGCAGCCGGTCGCGGTGCGGCTCGTCGCGCGCATACAAGGTCTTGGAGCCCTGCGTGATCTTGAACAGGGGCGGCACCGCCAGGAACAAATGGCCGCCATCGATCATTTGCGGCATTTCCTGGTAGAAGAACGTAATCAGCAGCGCCGCGATATGGGCACCGTCGACGTCGGCGTCGGTCATGATAATCACGCGCTCATAACGCAGATCT
>JAJRRE010000240.1 GCA_024279745.1 Alphaproteobacteria bacterium | reverse complement strand
CTGCACTCAGGCGCAGAAGCGGCAGTACCGTTTGGCCGGCGCGCTGTTTCAGTATCTCGATGGCGGTAAGCTTTTCTTTGCGCGGCGCGTTAGAGCCGATGACAGTTGCGGCTTTGGCCTCACGCAGGGCAAGTCGCACATCATCATTGGTCTCGGCCGCTATCGCGCGCGCAAGCGCCGGCAGTGCTTTAACATCGCGCGCCTTGAACGCGGCAGTCGCCGCCTGCAGCCGCTGCGCTGGATCGCGGCTCGATAAAATGAGCGTGCCAATAACCGCCCGGATCATACCGCGCAGCCGGTTGTTCACACGGATGCGTCTGAATTTCGTTGCTGGTGCTGTGCCAGCGGGCCTACCCGTAACAGGGTCGCTCAGCTTCAGTATTGCCGCTTTCCTGGCGATGATGAATATCGCATTGTCGCTTTTGCGGCGGTATAGTTTCTTGCCCCCAAGCGCTTGCAATACCGGCAGGACACGCGCATCGCCCGTTGCCGCCAGCGCTTTGATCGCCCGTCCTTTGGCGCTGTAACTATTTTGCGCCAGCCCCGCCAAAGCGTCCTCAAAGGATGCAGCAGAAGACGGCGCGGCAGCTAACGCGGCAAACAAAAACAACATCAGCGTTGCCAACCCCGCGCGACATGCGGACCTAACGCCCCGTGTTGATAAGCTACTAAAGAGGCCCATAGCGCCCCCTCCCCCGCAGTTTAAATTTGATAAAGCACCGAAGGCCGCGCAACACCGCCTCCGGTTATTTTCTTGAGCTGCGTCATTAACGACGGCGATGAAATAACGTCACCGGTTAATTGGCCACCGCTAATGACGCGCCGCCGCATTTTTTGGTTTTGACATTGTAATTGCCGCAAGAGATTGGCTTGGTCCAATCGGACTTCAGGTCCTTTGAGCCAGGCAAAAAGTTTGACCAAGCGTCGCCGGGCACCAGACCATCAGTCTTCCACACCACATCAAACTGGCCGTCTTCCTGGACTTCGCCAATCAGCACAGGCTTGGTGATATGATGGTTGGGCAGCATTTTCGATATGCCGCCGGTCAGGTTGGGAACCTCAACGCCAATCAGCGCATCGATGACTTTATCAGGATCGGTCGTGCCAGCTTTTTCGACCGCTTTGATCCACATTTTAAAGCCAATATAATGAGCTTCCATCGGGTCGTTGGTGACGCGCTTGGGGTTCTTGATGAAGGTTTTCCAGGCTTTGATGAAGGCCGCATTGGCAGGTGCTTCAACCGACTGGAAATAGTTCCACGCCGCCAGATGACCAACCAGTGGTTTGGTGTCGATACCGGCGAGCTCTTCTTCGCCAACCGAGAACGCAACAACGGGAATGTCTTCGGCCTTGATGCCCTGATTCGCCAGTTCCTTATAGAACGGCACATTGGCGTCGCCGTTAATGGTTGAGACCACGCCGGTCTTTTTGCCTGCCGAGCCAAACTTCTTGATCGACGCTACAATGGTCTGCCAGTCGGAATGACCGAACGGCGTGTAGTTGATCATGATGTCTTCTTTTTTTACGCCCTTGGCGATCAGATAGGCTTCCAAAATCTTGTTTGTCGTGCGCGGATAAACATAGTCGGTTCCTGCAAGTACCCAGCGCTTGACCGAACCGCCATCTTCGCTCATCAGATAATCGACGGCAGGGATCGCCTGCTGGTTTGGCGCCGCGCCCGTGTAGAAGACATTGCGTTCTGATTCTTCGCCTTCATATTGCACCGGGTAGAACAGAATTGAATTCAGTTCCTTGAACACCGGCAGCACGGATTTGCGCGACACCGACGTCCAGCAACCAAATACTGCATCAACTTTTTTCTGTGCGATCAGATCACGCGCTTTTTCCGCAAACAGCGGCCAGTTCGACGCTGGGTCAACCACAACGGCTTCAAGCTTCTTGCCAAGCAGGCCGCCCTTTTTGTTCTGCTCGTCAATGAGCATCAACATGGCGTCCTTCAATGTGGTTTCGGAAATCGCCATGGTTCCCGATAGGGAATGGAGAATGCCGACTTTGATGGTCTCGGCGGCCTGCGCTGCACCAGACACCATAAGCCCCGCACCAAATGCGGCACCAAGCGCCGTCCGTTTCAGCACTGCTGATTTGAGTTTCATAGTAACCTCCTGACAGGGTTTGTTTGCACCAGACCTGAAAAGAGCAACGGACGTGCCAAGTCGTTACCAAAACATTAATGCCCGGCATAACACGTTGATATAATGAGATATTAAAGCCGCCCGAGAGCCGTTTGATTGAAAGGTCAGCACCAGTTCCTTGGCTCTAGGACTGGCAATATGCCTATATCTTTCGCACGTCCCGGTGAATGCCTATTTATTGGTCAGCCGTCAAAATGACGCCCGATCTTAACCACGCCGGGTGAGCTTGTGAGCCAGATCATACGGGCGGGGTGCAAAATCTGCTATTCTAGCCAGGCCAAAGGAATTTGACCTGCGGCAGAGGTTGTTTGCACCACAGACACCTCGAAGCCCCCGTGCCGGTGATCTTGTAAAAAATTGTCGGTGCGGGGGCGAGATTGTTCTCGAAGTCAAACCAACGCAATGGATTGGCGGCCGACGTCGCACAAAAAATACACACTATGTGTGTGGTGCGGGAGTGACGTCAATTTTCACCCGCGACCGGTAGTCAGCTGTTCCTGCGCTTCGACTACAGCAAGCGCCGTCATATTGACCACGCCGCGCGCGGTGGTTGACGGGGTCAGGATATGCGCCGGTTTGGCCGCCCCAATCAGGATCGGCCCGACGGGCAACGCATTGCCGATATTCTTGATCAATTGATAGGAAATATTTGCCGCATCCAAATTGGGCATGATCAGCACATTGGCGGTCCCGGTTAGTTTCGCCAGCGGGAAAGCGCGCGCCCGGTAAGCAGCGTCCAGAGCCCCATCGCCGTGCATTTCGCCGTCCACTTCCAGTGCCGGCGCCAATTCATGCACCAGCGCCGCCGCACGCCGCATCTTGACGGCCGAGCGTGAATTGGAGCTGCCAAATTGCGAATGGGACAGGCAGGCAATTTTCGGCTTGATGCCAAAGCGCGCGACCTGCGCCGCCGCCAACACCGCCATCTCGGCAATTTCTTCTGCGGTCGGGTCATCGGACACATAGGTGTCGGCAATGAAATAGGCGCCTTCAGGCAAAATCACCAGACTGAGCGCCGAATAGTCACGCACGCCATCTGCCAGCCCAATGACCTGGCGAATATGGATGAGATGACGGCCAAAACGCCCCTCCAGGCCAGTCAGCATGGCGTCCGCATCGCCCAGTTCCAGAGCCAGCGCGGCGATGACCGTTGAGCGGGTACGAACCACCGTGCGCGCCCGGTCCGCCGTCACACCACTACGCCAGGTGCGCTTTAAGTAAGCCTCAACATAGGCATCATAGCGCGGATCGTTTTGCGGGTTGATCAGATCGAAATCGTCGCCCGGCTTGAGCGACAAGGCAAAGCGGTCGAGACGCGCCTGCACCACATCGGGACGGCCGACAAGAATGGGCCGCGCGATCCCCTCCTCGATCATGACTTGCGCCGCACGCAACACCCGCTCGTCTTCGCCGTCCGCATAAATCACGCGCCTGGGAGCAGATTTGGCTTGCGCGAAAATCGGCTTCATAATCAGGCCGGAGCGGAACACGAATTTGTTGAGCTGTTCTTTGTAGACATCAAAATCAGCAATCGGGCGGGCGGCAACGCCGCTATGCATGGCGGCGCGGGCGACGGCGGGGGCAATTTTCAAAATAAGCCGCGGATCAAATGGCGAGGGGATCAAAGCGTCGGGACCAAACGTCTGCACAGTACCGCCATAGGCTTTGGCGGCGACTTCCGATGACGGCGCATGAGCCAATTGCGCGATGGCCTCAACAGCGGCGATCTTCATGGCGTCATTAATCGTCGAGGCGCCGACATCAAGCGCGCCGCGAAAAATATAGGGGAAACATAAAACATTGTTGACCTGATTGGGAAAGTCGGACCGTCCGGTG
>JAJRRE010000239.1 GCA_024279745.1 Alphaproteobacteria bacterium | reverse complement strand
GGGGGCAGGGGTCTGATCTGGTCGATAATTTGCGGTTCGGTTTATATATATCAGCTCACCTCCTTGTCCAACTGACTGCGTCAGTTTTTCTTTTTCACCGGCCTTGGCGCTCACGCACACAGGGCTCGGACGCGGCGGCGGGTTTTTCAGAATCCTCACCGCCCGGCCGTCACAAGCTTGCGATGGTGGCTTTTGGGCAATGGCTCCGTGATATTGGGAAGGTCTCAACATGTATCAGCTTATGAGGTTCCCCTATGTCAATCTGGTTTCCCTTCCGCTCCTTGTTTCAAAAATGATCCCGATGGTATCGACTGGCCGGTACCGTCCTTGCTTGAAGAAGAGTGCGAGCTGGACCCCGCGCGTCGGGTGTCTCCGGCGGCGGCACCGGTTCATGTTCTGGCCGGTAGCGCGCTGGTGCGTGTCAAAGAGCAGACGCTGATTGTCGAGCGCCCGGATGAGCCGGTCTTTGAGCGCCCGATCGAGCTTGTATCGGCACTGCACATTCACGGCTGGGCCGGGATTACCAGCCCGGCGATCGCTGCGTTGCTGGCTCAGGATACACCCGTGGTCTGGCGCGGGGCGACGGGCTATCCGATTGGCTGTTCCCGGCCATTGCACAGCCCTGGCGTTGAAGCCCGGCGTGCGCAATACAATGAAAGTGACAGGGCGCGTGGATTGCAAATCGCCAAAGCCTTTGTGATTGCCAAAATTATCAATATGCGCGGTGTTGTCCGGCGCAAGGCGACATTGCGCGGTCGTGAGCGGTTGGCGCCGATGGCACGGGCCATCAAGTCTGCAAGATCAGCGCGGGACTTGAAACAGCTTTTGGGTATTGAGGGGGCAGCAACGGCGCATTATTTTGCAAGTTGGCCGGATCTAATTTCTGATCGCGCAGGCGATCTGGAATGGAACGGTCGTAATCGCCGCCCGCCGCCCGCCGCGCGACATCATCAATGCCATGTTGTCCTATGCCTATGTGCTCGTAGCTGGCGAATGCCTTTGTGCCGCGGCGGCGGCGGGGCTTGATCCGCGGATCGGCTGCCTGCATCGCCCGCGCGCAGGCCGGGCAGCCTTGTCGCTTGATTTAATGGAACCGCTGCGACCGCTTATCGCTGATCAGGCTGTTTTGGGCGGCGTGAATAACGGTCAGGTGAAAGCGCAGTCTCTTATGCGTGAAGAAGAGGGTCTGCAGCGCTTTGCGAATGAGGGGCGGCGCCTGATCATTGATCTGGTTGAGAAACGCATGACGTCCAATGTTTCTGTGAACAATCGCAGCGAACCGGTATCTTATCGTGCCGCTATTGGTTTGAGTGCGCGCGCCCTTGCCAATTCCCTGCGCGCACAAGAGCCGTTCGCGGCAATGGAGAGGCCGTGATGCAAGCCAGACTTTATCTTGTGACTTATGATATCTCCTGCCCGAAGCGCTGGCGGCGTGTGCAAAAGGTGATCAAGGGAATTTGCCAGCGCAGCCAGCTATCGGTGTTTGTGTGCCGCGCCAGTGCGCCGCGCATTTCGCGGTTGGAGCGCGAGATGCGGCGTATCATGCACCACCGCGATGACAGGCTGATGATCCTCGATCTGGGGCCGGCGCATGTTGCTGCACCCCAGGTCAAGCTTATGAACCCTATGACTGACATTGCCGATCTGGAGGCTGCTATATTATGAGACTGTTTTCAATTCTGGGTGTGATGCCCGGAAATCAGAATGTAATTAGTCAGGCCATTGGCCGTGTAACAGAAGGCGTAAAGCTGGAGGATATTGCAGACCTGGATCAATTGCACAAGGCGTGGAAAAAGGTTCGCCGTAACAAAGGGGCGGCGGGGCGGGACGGCATAACTTTGCAGGCCTATGAAGCGTCGCTCGACAAAAATCTAAATAGCTTGTCGAAGGTGCTGTTGCGGCAGACATACAGGCCAAAACGCCTGAGACGAACCAGTACGCCGAAAGCTGGCGGTGGGCGGCGAAAATTGTCAATACCGTGTATCGCGGACCGGGTTGCGCAAACCGCTGCCCTTCTCGCGCTTGGTCCGACATTAGAGCCCAAGATGAGTGCGGTCAGTTGGGCTTATCGAGCGGGCCGTGGTGTTGCTGATGCGGTCGGGCAGGTGCAGACCGGCTTCGCTAGGAACCTGCACTGGACGGTTGACGCGGACATATCGAAATATTTCGATACTGTGCCGCATTCCAGATTGATTGATGAAACCACCATTTGGATCGACGATGAGCGCGTGATCAGGTTATTTGGATTATGGTGGAAGGGCTTTTCAAAAACAGGGCGCGGCATTGCGCAAAGATCTCCCATTTCGCCCCTGCTGGCTAATTTGTACCTTCATCCGGTGGATCGCTTGCTTGTATCGTCCTGTTATCGCATTGTGCGTGACCTGAGACCCGAAAACTCCTCCAATTTATAGTAGAGTCCGTCCCGCCATTGAAGGAGACGACGGATGCGTAAAGCCAAGTTATCGGACAGCCAGATTGTAGCGATGTTGAAAGAACATGAGGCGGGCGTGCCAACCG
>JAJRRE010000238.1 GCA_024279745.1 Alphaproteobacteria bacterium | reverse complement strand
CACGCAAAAAACTAATTACCTACAGCACGAATAAATTACGCGATTGGCGCGAACTCTCAACAGACGTTTCAAAATATGTCTTCGGCAAAATTGTCGCCTCAACAACAGCTCCAGCGCCGCCCCAAATAGCTGGCAACATTGTCACGGGCGCCGGCCGGCAAACCGCACGACTATTGCGCAAGACGAGCGCCGACAAGCCCGCGGCGCTGCAACGCCCCGTACATCAACCGGAACCGGCGGTGCTAAAATCGCCAAGCATTATGGTTCACGGCGGCCCTTAATTTTATGGTTATCAGCGCCGCAACACCGCGACCGCTTCCACATGGGGCGAGAATATAAACTGGTCCACCGGCGTGATCTTTTCAATCTTATAACCACCATCGACAAGTGTGCGTACATCGCGCGCCAATGTTTTGGGATTGCATGACACGGCAACGACCAGCGGCACCTTGGATGCTGCCAGGGCCTGAGCCTGAGCCTTGGCGCCAGCGCGCGGGGGATCGAACACAATCGCATCAAACGCAGTCAGCTCTTTGCCCGAAAGTGGCTCAAGAAACAGATCACGCATGCGGGTGTGTACAGCCTTGAGGCCCTGCGCATGGCGCACGCCTTGATCAAGCGCGCGTATCGCTGCATCGTCATTGTCAATCGATGTCACCTGCACGCGGCGACCCAGCGGCAGGCTCAACGTACCGGCACCGCAAAACAGATCGGCCACGTGGCGCACTTTGTCGCCCGCATCAATGGCCGCAACTACCAATTGTGCCATGATGGTGTCGGCTTCGCAGGAGGCTTGCAAGAATGTCTTCGACGGCAGCGCCACATCCACATCAGCAAAGCGTACTAACGGCGGCATTTGCTCTGCAATAATTTCGTCCTCAAGCGTCAGCCGTACCAGACCAATGTCCTGCGCCTGCGCCGCGAGCTTGGCACGATCCGCCGCCGACACTTGTTCACGCGCGCCGCTTATCCCCACGTCTAATCCGTTGGCCGCGCGCGTTACCGTCAGCCGTGCTTCGCCCTTGCGGGTCAGCAGCGGCCCGATCAGGGTTTTTAAAGCCGGTAGCAGCGTCTCAATATCCCGGTGCAGCACGGGGCACTCGCTCAGATCAATCACATTCGCATTGCGGGGGCCATGAAAACCAAGTTGCACAGTCTTTTTGGTACGCCTTGCCGCCAGTACAGCGCGCCGTCTTGTGCCCGGCCCAATCGCCCGCACCGGATCAACGCTCACTTCCAGACCTCGCGCGGCAAAAGCGTCAACCACGATTTGGCGTTTCCAATCCAGATAGGGGACCGCTGCCAGATGTTGCAACGTGCAGCCGCCGCATTGACCAAAATGGCTGCATTGCGGCGTTTGCCTGTCTGGGCTTGGCTCGACAATCTTTAGCACGCGGCCGCGCAAGATCTCATCATCAAGCTCGATCTCAACGCGCTCCCCCGGCAGGCTCAGCGGCACATAAACCGGGCCCAAATCCGTTTGCGCAATGCCGTCGCCCTTGGCGCCCAGCGCCTCGATGGTCACTGTCATTGTGCGCGGCTTGCGCGGTGCGCTGTCTGCCATATCGTTCGCCATGTCCTTAGCGCTCATTTAAGTGTCCCGATCATTCACCGCCCCGATTACCCTGATTACCTACTGGCCTGCTCATTTACCGCCGCAATCAAATATTCCATATTACCCGCCCCGCCAGTGATCGGCGAGGGGATCACGTCCATGATATGCCAACCGCAAGCCTTGCTCAACCAACCGCGTATCTTGCTCACGGCGCCATCACGCAGCGCCTCATCGCGCACAATGCCGCCCTTGCCAAGCCCATCGCGGCCCACTTCAAATTGCGGTTTGATCAATGCGATCAGATGCGCGCTCTCAGCCGCCAATGACAACGGCACCGGCAGCGCCTTGGTTAGCGAAATGAAACTGACGTCCGACACAATCAAATCTATCGGCTCAAGGATAATTGTACGATCAAGCGATCTGGCGTCGACGCCTTCCAGCGACACAAGCCGTGGCTCAGCGCGCAAGCTGTCATGCAATTGCGCGCGTCCAACATCAACGCCGTAAACCTTTTGCGCGCCGCGCTCCAGCAGAACCTGGCTAAAACCGCCCGTCGATGCGCCCACATCGAGACAAGTCAGCCCGCCTGGATCAATGGCGAAATGATCAAGCCCGGCAATGAGCTTCAAGGCACCGCGCGATACATAATGGCCCACGTCATCAGGCAGCTCGATCAGCGCATCATCGGCGACCAGGATGCCGGCCTTGCGTGCAATCATTCCGTTAACTCGAACCAGCCCGCGCTCAATCGCATCGCGCCCGCTCGAACGCGAGCGCACAAGGGCGCGTTTTACCAGCATTTGATCGAGCCGTATCCGGGCCATGGCGTTGGGCGTCCCTGCAGTGCAGCCGGCCTTCGCCTCCTAGAGCAGGTCCGACTTATGTGGAATCAGATCTAAGTAGCCGGGCTGCTCTCACGTCCTTGCCCATAGAGTCTGAATTCACGATTTCGATTGAAGCCCTCGTACATCAGCACGTCTGCGACATGACGTGCTTCCATCTCAACCGATCAGGCTCTAGGCCAGATCCGCTTTGTCTATGGCCGCGTCCCGGCCCATGGCGCTAAGGACTTTGGCAACGATACCATCCGCTGCCAACCCTGCCATGCCATACATTTTATCGGGTTTGTCATGATCGATATAAAAATCGGGCAGCACCATTGAGCGGACTTTGAGATGGCGCTCCAGCAATCCCGCCTCGGCCAAATCATGCAGCACGTAAGAGCCAAAGCCGCCGACCGAGCCTTCTTCTACCGTGATCAACACTTCATGCTCGCGCGCCAAACGGCGGATCATGTCGCTATCAATTGGTTTGGCAAAGCGCGCGTCGGCCACCGTTGTTGACAATCCATAAGTCGCCAGCTGGTCGGCGGCGCGATAACATTCACCAAGCCTCGTGCCCAGCGAGACCAGCGCCACGGTGGTGCCTTCGCGCAAGATCCGCCCTTTGCCGATTTCCAGCGGAATACCTTCATCGGGTAGATCAACCCCGACGCCTTCACCGCGCGGATAGCGAAAGGCGCTCGGCCGGTCATCGATCTGCGCAGCGGTTGCCACCATATGTTTCAGTTCAGCCTCGTCGGCCGCCGCCATCAGCACGAAGTTCGGCAAACAGCCTAAATAGGCAATATCAAACGAGCCAGCATGGGTCGGCCCGTCGGCGCCGACCAGACCGGCGCGATCCAGAGCAAAACGCACCGGCAATTTCTGGATCGCCACATCATGCACAACCTGGTCGTAGGCGCGCTGCAGGAAGGTCGAATAGATCGCGGTAAACGGCTTATAGCCTTGTGTTGCCAGCCCGGCGGCAAAAGTCACGCCGTGTTGCTCGGCAATACCGACATCAAACATACGGGTTGGAAATTCCTTGCCGAACAGATCAAGCCCGGTACCGCCCGGCATCGCCGCCGTGACGGCAACAATTTTGTCGTCCTTGCGCGCTTCTTCAATCAGGCTATGGGCAAACACTTTTGTATAGCCGGGAGCATTGGGAACAGGTTTATCCTGCGCGCCGGTCACCACATTGAATTTTGCTACGCCGTGATATTTATCATCCGACGCTTCTGCCGGCGCATAGCCCTTGCCCTTGCGCGTCACGACATGAATTAGCACCGGGCCCTTTTTAGCATCGCGCACATTCTCCAGAACTTTCAGCAAAATATCCAGATCATGGCCATCAATGGGACCGACATAATAAAACCCCAGCTCTTCGAACAAGGTGCCGCCAGTCCAATAGGTGCGGGTATATTCTTCCGCGCGCGCCGCCCGGCGCTCCCAGGTCTTGGGCAGGATCTGCGCCAATTGCTTGGCCACTTCGCGCAAATGCAGGTAGGTGCCGCTGGAGGTGATGCGCGCCAGATAATTCGACAAAGCACCAACCGGCGGGGCAATCGACATATCGTTGTCGTTGAGAATAACAATCAGATTTTCATTGCGCGCGCCGGCATTGTTGAGCGCTTCATAGGCCATGCCGGCGCTCATGGCGCCGTCGCCGATCACCGCAACAACGTTATTGTCACCGCCGGATAAATCGCGCGCCACCGCCATGCCCTGGCCGGCCGAAATAGACGTCGAAGAATGACCGGCGCCAAAAGGGTCATACTCGCTCTCAGCACGCTTGGTAAAACCGCTGAGGCCGCCGCCCTGGCGCAAGGTGCGAATGCGCTCCCGCCGCCCGGTGAGAATTTTATGGGGATAGGCCTGATGCCCGACATCCCAGATCACTTTATCCTTTGGTGTATCGAACACCCGGTGCAGCGCCACTGTCAACTCCACAACGCCCAGTCCGGCGCCCAGATGCCCGCCCGTATAGGAGACTGCATCAATCAACTCGGCGCGCAATTCATCAACCAGTTGCGGCAATTGCCCAACGTCGAGATCGCGCAGATCGCGCGGGAGTTTGACCCCATCCAAAAGCGGCGTTTTTACTTGCACTTCGTGCCGTCCTTTCTGTGAGCCCCCCTTGCCCTAGCGGGTTGCCCACTTTCGCGCACTTAACGCCAGTCAGCCCGGTTCCCCTTGCGCTGGCTTTGATAACTCTGCCTGAGACCTTGTGTGCGCGTCCAGACGATCCCCGATGGACCACCTTAACTGATCTGTGTTCGTGTGAAATTGTCCATAAGGACCATCCCGGCACAATTATCAGGCTGCAGAGTGAGCACAATGATCGCCGCCAGGGTCTTGGCGCGCAAATTCCATCAAGATTTCAACACTAAGCGGTGCAGATGAAAAGAGATTTCCGCGCATTGGTCTGCGATCCGGCGTCTATGCCGCAGTGCAACAGCAGCTCGCGCCCGGTGCTGGGATTTTGGCAGGCGCCGCTGTTCCAGATTGAGCAAAATTTCTAAAACATGGAACGTCTATATATCGGCGGTTAGCCGGCGTTGACCGGATCGAAATCCTGAGCGCCGCTTGGTGCGCCTGATTGGTCGAAGGTGAGTTTTTCAACCTTCGCCTCGGCTTGTTTTAACAAGGTATCGCAATGGCCGCGTAGCAACTCGCCGCGCTCATAAATCGAGATGGATTCTTCCAATTCCACATCGCCGCGCTCCAGCCGTCCGACAATGCTTTCCAGCTCCTTGAGCGCGCGTTCAAACGACATTTTGGCGATATCGCCATGTTTTTCTTCTGCTTTAGCCATCTCTTACCCCACTCCTGCGCTGCTTAATATTCGTGCCGCATATTCATGTCGCTATATCGTTCGTCATGCGGCCCTGTGTGCTGTACTCATTCTACGCCATTAGCTGCCAGCTTGCCTCAACATATCGACATGAACCGCCGCCGATCGGCCAAGGGCCTGCAAATCATAGCCGCCTTCAAGCAGCGATACGATCCGCCCGCCTGCCTGAACATCTGCAATATCCGCCAATTTCCCGGTAACCCACTGAAAATCGTTCTCTTCCAGCCTCAATCCGGCCAATGGGTCGGCGGCATGGGCGTCGAACCCGGCTGAAATCAGCACAAGATCGGGGCAGAAATTGCTCAAGGCAGGCAGGATGCGCGATTCGAAGGCCTCGCGAAACCGCTCGCCGTCATCTCCGGACTTTAGGGGCGCATTGAAAATATTGCCGACCCCCTCCTCACCCAGCGCGCCGGTGCCGGGATAGAGCGGCATTTGATGACTGGAAGCGAAGAATAAGTCCTTGTCATTCCAGTAGATATCTTGCGTACCGTTGCCGTGATGAACGTCGAAATCGACTACTGCAATCCGCTCAGCGCCGTGGTGTTCGCGGGCGTAAAGTCCAGCGATTGCAATATTGTTGAAAAAGCAAAAGCCCATGGCTTTTTCGCGTTCCGCATGATGGCCGCACGGACGAATGGCGCAAAACGCATTGTTGACCGCGCCTGTCATGACCTGATCGACCGCATGCAGGACCCCGCCAATGGCACGCTTTGACGCCAGCCAGGAGCCCGATGACATCGCCGTATCGGGATCGAGCTGAACCGTATCGCCTGGCTCGCGCGGGCGGTTATCGGCAATAGCATCGAAATAACGCTGAGAATGGGCCGCCACAACTGCCGCTTCCCAATCCTCACGCAATGGCGCCTCCTGGCGGATCAGATCGGCAAACGCTTCATCCGCCAGCGCCGTTTCAACCGCGTCAAGCCGCTCGGGACATTCAGGATGTCCAACACCGTTGAAGTGATCATGGCAATCGGGATGGGAGAGAAACAGCGTGCTCATTGATTGGTATTGATCCTGAGGTGTTGTGTTTGAGGTGGCTTTATATATCTTGTCTATCAGCGCGGTTAAGTTGATTGCTCGGCAGCCTTGCTGCCGTCTTGAGTAACAGCAAACGGCTCAAGCTTCGCGCCAGGTGTCGCGCAGCCAGCGCCAGACCCGCAGCGGCATGGTTATAAAGTGCCACAGTTTAAGTAGCAAATGGGTCAGCAGTGAAAACGGCGCGGTCAGCGGCAAAAACACCAGAATGAACAAGCCGCCGCGGATCCCGCGCGCCGCAAAAAAACCAATACGCGTGCCGTAATCACTCTTTTTCTCCAGCGGCCAGATGCGCCGCCACCACCTGCGCGACACGCTCAAAGCCAGCACACCCACAATGATTAGCGCAAGATAAAAGAACTGAATACCGGCGGGTATCCCCGGAATAATCCTTAAATCCAGCTCTTCTTGCCGCTCATTTGAGCGCAGCGACAATTCCGCACCGCGTTGCACCAGATTACCGGTGATCGAGGACAGCGCATCGGACCATTGATCGGAAAATGTCGGGGCATCTCCTGGCGGCTTTATATCATCGGGCAAACCGGCGGGGCGCACTGATAGCGTCACACGGTCAGCGGAGTTTTTGCGCAGGCGCAGCGCCATTGTGCCACCGGGCGGCGCCAGGGCATTAATAAACGCGCCATGGTTTTTTTGTTTAACCGCACGCTCAAACCCTTCGACGCCAAAGCGCATCCACAGCCAGTTGCGTGCGCCAGGTTGCACGCCCTTATTGGTATGCAGGACGATCAGATTAACGTCTTCGCGCGCGGCGGCGGCAAACAATCGCGACAGTTTTACCGCGCCTTCAGACCCCGAGCCGGGCTGAAAGCGCAGATAGCCCCGCTTAAGCTGCCCCTGCACGATGACAGTTTGCCCGCGTATCGTCGCCATCGACGTCAATAGCGCATGGGGGTCGACCACATCGGGCAGCGCCATCGCGCCTGGTGGGGCGCGCCTGGGGTTGGCGGGCACAAAGCGGCGCGCGCCCGGCTGCAATGACAACAAACGGATCACCGAGCGATTGAGCGGACGCCGTATTTGCCACAGCGCCTCTTTAAGATGCGCGCGGCTGGTGAGCTTCAGTGTCAGCCGCGGTTGCAGCTTTACATAAAACTCCAGCGATGCGGCCGCGCCTGCTTCAGTAGCTGACTTGGTGGCTGACTTGGCCGCCGCTTTGGCGCCCTCGCCCACAGCTTTGGCGTTTCTGATCGCCAAAGGATAGCTCGCCCCATCAGCTACTATGAACAACCCCGCATGGGGCGGCAGGTCTTTCAACAAATCGCCATGTTTGAAAATACTATTCTGCGACAGGTAAAGCGAGACGTCGCGTGCCGTGCCGTTTGCTTTGGCCCCGGCCCCGGCGCCGCTGGGTGCAAGCAGGGAGACCGCGCGCTTTAATTCTTCGGGCGTCCCCGCCGTGACCACTTCGCCAGCTTTATTGGCAAAGCGCCAATGGCCCTCCTGGCTGACTTCGACGGCAAGCGCTGTGCGGCCAGTCTTTGCTGGCGGCGGTAGTTTCGTGACAAAGCGCGACGCCTCATCGAAGGACAGACTGCCCCCCTTCAGCGTGGCTTTACGGCGTGCAAGCTTGCCGCCGTCATCGACCACGGCCTCACCGGCTTCTTTCAATAATTTGGTGAACCATCCGGCCTGAACCGGCGCCGACCACAATACCATAAGGACGAGCAACACCAGAAGCCGAGAAAGGACGCTGATTGGCACACCCGCCGGGCCGTCATCCTGCTTTGCCGTGAAACCCAACATCTTCACACAACCATCCCAATCCTTAACCTGGCTCAACTGCCCAAGTTGCGCTACGCCTCAATTAATATACCGCACCTAAGATATGCCTCCGTCATTATGAGATCGTCGCAATGTCTGGCAGTGTCAGTCCCCTCTCCCCATAGCGATGAGCGTGTGGGGAGAGGGTTAGGGTGAGGGGCAGCTGCTTGTTCAGCACCGCATCGTTGCCCCGCATAATTCTTTCTTTTGTACTCTCTCACGCAATTTTGCTGGAGCCGCCCCTCACGCAATTTTGCTGGAGCCGCCCCTCACCCCTGCCCTCTCCCCGTAAAAACGGGGAGAGGGAGAGGAACCCGATTCCAAGAGTTAGATTTGGAACACTAGTTTGAGCCTTTCAGCCTGGTGAAATCGGGGCGGCGTTTTTCAAAAAAGGCTTTGAAGGCCTCTTGTGCTTCAGCGCTTTCCAGACAGGCGGCGAAAACCTTGACCTCTTCTTCAATCTTATCCTTGACCGCATCGGCATCAACGCCGCGCATCAGATCACGCGCCGCACGCAGAGCCGCCGGTGGTTTTGCCGCCAGAGCCTGCGCCGCTGCCAGTGCTGCCGGCTCAACTTTATCGGCGCTCATAATGCGATTGATCAGCCCGGCCTGCTCGGCGCGCGCCGCATCGAATGAAGCGCCCAGGCACAGCAGTTCAAAGGCGCGCTGATAGCCCATGCGCTGCGCCAGAAAGGATGAGCCGGCTTCAGGCACCAGCGCCAGATCAAGAAAGGGCGTGCGCAAGGTGGTTGCCGGGCTGGCATAAACCAGATCGCAATGCAGCAGCAGTGTTGTGCCGATCCCGACAGCCAACCCATCAACGGCGGCAATCATCGGCTTGGAAACGCGCGGCAACCGGCGCACGAACTCCAGTGCGGGAACCGGCATTCCCTTTTGTCCCGATGTCGCATGAGCCATGAAATCCTTCAAATCATTGCCCGCACTAAATGAGCCGCCCGAACCCAAGAACACATGCACACTAATGGCATCGTCCTTCTCGCCGCGATCAAGTGCCGCCGATAGCGCCTCATACATGGCGCCGGTAATGGCGTTCTTCTTGTCGGCGCGGTTAAAGCGCAGGCACTGCACGCCGTTTTCCAGCGTGATCTTCACATCGTCAGTCTCATTGCTCATCTATAGTACTCATTTATTATATCACTCATCTATTTTGCGGCTTCTCGCCATTTGGTTTTGCGGGCTCTTTGCCATCTTGGTTTGCCGGGCCAAAGCAGTTGATCAATGACCGCTCAGCCAATCCCACTAAGCCGACAATTGCTCCGGGGTCAGGCCCAGCACAGCGTCGGCGCCCTGGGTCACACTGTCGGCCAGCCCTGCCGCACCGACACATAAATTCTCGGCAAAGAAGCGCGCCAGCATGATCTGTTCGCTGCCGCCTGTTGTGCCGCCATCTGCGGCACCTTCACCGCGTACAGAATTCAGCGCCGCGCGCGCCAGATAGGACCCGCCGGTCGCCAGACCAAACAGCCGCAGATAAGGCGACGCGCCCGCCATTGCCGCTTCAGGGTTTGTCGCCAGCGTCTTGCCCATCCACGCGCTCGCCTCTCCAAGCGCGTCAATACACGCGTCCAGCCGCTCAGCCGTCTTGCCGAACTGCGGCAGGTTGGAGCTGCGCAGCTCCGCCACCGTCTGCTTCATCTCGCCGATAAATCCCCTGGCGATCTCACCACCCTCAAGGCCCAGTTTGCGCCCAACCAGATCCATCGCCTGAATGCCGTTGGTGCCTTCATAGATCGGCAAAATACGTGCATCGCGCATATACTGCGCCGCGCCGGTTTCTTCGATAAAGCCCATGCCGCCATGGATCTGCACGCCCAGAGAGGCCACCTCGCAGCCAATATCGGTGGAGAAGGCTTTGGCAATCGGCGTCAGCAGCGCCCCGCGCTGGCTGGCCAGTTTGCGCGCGGCCTCATCCTTGGCGCGGTGGGCGCGGTCGAACTCGCCGGCCGTCGCTATGCAGATCAGCCGGGCCGCCTGGGTCATTGCTTTCATGGTCATAATGTTGCGGCGAACATCGGCGTGATTGATAATCGGGATCATGGTGCCGCTTTTATCGCCCAGCGCCCCGCCCTGCCTGCGCTCATTGGCATAGGCAATCGCGGCCTGCGTTGCCCGCTCGGCAATCGCCACCCCCTGTACGCCGACCGCCAGCCGCGCCTGGTTCATCATAATGAACATGGTGTTGAGCCCGCGATTTTCCTCGCCGATCAGATAGCCGACCGCGCCGCCGTCTTCGCCATAAGCCATGACGCAGGTGGGCGAGGCGTGAATGCCCAGT
>JAJRRE010000237.1 GCA_024279745.1 Alphaproteobacteria bacterium | reverse complement strand
GGCTGTGAATAAGGGAAACTCCGGTGGGCCGACCTTTAACCTGGACGGTGAAGTGATCGGTGTGAACACAGCTATTTATAGCCCCTCTGGAGGCAATGTCGGGATTGCGTTTGCAGTGCCGGCGAAAACCGCCAAAGAGGTTATTGAGCAGTTGAAATCAAATGGCAGCGTCAAACGCGGCTGGCTTGGTGTCAAAATTCAAAATATCGATGAAGATACCGCTGCCAGTCTTGGCTTGAAAGAAGCCAAGGGCGCTTTGATCAACGAAGTCACCAAAGACAGCCCAGCATCCAAATATGGCCTGCAAGCGCGCGATGCCATCATTTCTGTAAACGGTGAAAAAATTGAAGACAGCCGTGATCTTGCCCGCAAAATCGCAGAATATTCGCCCAAAACAAAAGTCAGAGTTGCCGTTCTGCGCGACGGTCAGTCAAAAGTGATTACGGTGAAACTTGGCACGTTCCCCACAAGCACGAAAGAATTGGCCAAGTTGGAAAATGCCGAACCAGATACCGGTGCGGTCACCAAGGTTCCTGAGCTGGGTTTGACGTTGGAGCCACTTAGCGGCAAGGATGTGAAAACCAAATCCGGGGTGCGGGTAAGCGATGTCGACCCTGGTTCGAACTCTGCCGAAAAAGGTTTGAAGGCTGGTGATATTATAACCGGCGCTGGACGCATTACGGTTAAAAGCCCGAAAGATGTGGCAGATGCGGTTGCTCAAGCCAAGGCCAAGGGCCGAAATGCCGTTTTGCTGACGATCAAGACCGGTGGTCGCCAAAGGCTGGTGGGCGTGAGATTTTCCAAAAAGTAAGGAAAATGTCCTGCCTGACAGTCATCACAAGGCCCGATCAGTTGGTTTTGTGATCGCCAAAATTATCCATCGGAGCGGCATGGTCTGAATTGATCGGACTATGCCGCTCTTCGGCTGTTAAGGCTGTTCTTGCAATTTTCTTTGACGGGGTTGGGTTAGCGGCAACTGTTTTAACAGCGGCAAAGTCGGCGCTTATTCGCGAGCTTAAAAAATTTCTGTTAAGGGCGGGGGCGCCGTTGCTAGTGTTGGCGCCACAGTTCTTGATTGGTGCCCGCGAAATGACAATTATTCTTGGAGAGCGATCCCGCCCATGCGTGTGCTTGTAATTGAAGACGACAATGAAACGGCCAACTTTTTGCAAAAGGCTTTGCGCGAAAGTGGCCATAGCGCCGATATTGCAGAAGATGGCGAGACCGGATTGGGTATGGCCCGTGATGGCGGCTATGAGGTCTTGATTGTTGACCGGATGCTACCTTTGCTTGATGGCTTGAGCGTCGTTCGGACGTTGCGCGAAGAGGGCGATCGCACACCAGTCCTGATTTTATCGGCGCTTGGTCAAGTGGACGACCGGGTCAAGGGGCTGCGTTCGGGCGGTGATGACTATCTGACCAAGCCCTATGCCTATACCGAATTGCTGGCGCGGATCGAGGCGCTGTCCCGGCGCTCGGCGCCCGAAGAACAAGAAACCAGATATAACGTGGGTGAACTGATACTTGATCGGTTATCCCATAAAGTGTCTCGCGACGGTCAGGCCATATTGCTGCAGCCGCGCGAATATCGTCTGCTCGAATATCTCATGAAACATGCCGGCCAGGTTGTAACCCGGACCATGCTTTTAGAGAATGTCTGGGATTATCATTTTGATCCGCAGACCAATGTCATAGACGTTCATATTTCGCGTCTGCGGGCGAAGATCGACAAGAACTTTGAAGAGCCTTTGTTGCACACGGTCAGGGGCGCGGGATATGTCCTGCGTGATGGCGCTGAATAAAATCCTGAATACATCGGCCTTCCGGCTGTCATTGGTGACGGTGGTGGCATTCATCGCCACTGCTTCAGCCTTGGTGGGGGTGATTTTCCCGCGCGCCAACGATCTTCTCACCCGGCAAGTTCTGGAAACCATCGCCGCTGAAGCCAAAGGACTGCGTGAACAATTTGACGCCGGCGGGCTGCTGCGATTGACCGCCACGCTGCGGGAGCGCACGCGCAATCCAGGGGCCAATCTTTATTTTCTAAAAGACAAATCCGGGCGCAAGCTGGCCGGTAATCTCAGCCGCGTCCCGCCGGAAGTTTCACCCAAACTATCGGGCGGTGTGTTTACCTATTCGCGCCCGGTTGGCGCCGCAAGGTCCGAAACGGATAGCGACATAGGCGCTGATCGTCGTTCGGGCAGAACCGCGCGTCCGGGTGTTTCTGGGTTGGAAAAACGGTTGGCAGCCGGTGTGATTATCGCCGTTCCCGGCGGCGCTATTTTGGTTGTTGGGCGTGACACCCAAGATCAACGCCAATTTGCCAATACGGTGAAATGGGCAATGTATAGTGGTTTCGCGTTACTCTTGCTGATCGGATTGGGAGGCGGGTTGCTAGTCAGCCGGCACACGCTGAAACGCATCGAATCTGTGACGCAATCGTCTCGGCGTATCATGGAGGGGGATTTATCGGAACGCATTAAGCTCAACGGCAGCGGCGACGAGCTGGACCGGTTGGCTTATAGCCTTAACGCCATGCTGGAGCGCATCGAGCAACTGATGGCGGGCCTGCGAGAGGTCTCCGATAACATTGCCCATGATCTTAAAACCCCGCTGAACCGGCTGCGCAATCGGGCCGAAGCTGCTTTGCGCGACACACAGAATGAGGGGGCTTATCGCGGCGGGCTGGAGGGTGTTATTGAACAGGCTGATGAGCTGATCAAAACCTTCAACGCTTTATTGTCGATTGCGCGCCTGGAAGCTGGTGACCGGGTTCACGATATGGAACTCGT
>JAJRRE010000236.1 GCA_024279745.1 Alphaproteobacteria bacterium | reverse complement strand
CGTTGTCGCCATGGTCATCACGCCCGGCGCCACCGCCTATCTTCTGACCGACCGCTTCGGGCGCCTGCTAATTCTCAGCGTCATCATCGGCAGCACGACAAGCATATTGGGCGCCTATCTCAGCTTCTTCCTCGATGGCGCGACCGGCGGCGTCATTGTCTGCCTGCAAACGATTGTCTTCCTGATTGCCTTTTATTTTGCGCCAAAACACGGCCTCCTCGCGTCAAAGCGGCGGCGTTTCGCACGTCCCGATGAGCCTCCTTCCTACCCTGCTCACCCCAACATAGGGCAAGAAGGCACACAGCATGACGGCGCGCCGCCACATCGCGAGGCCGCCTCATGACAATGCTGGCAGACCTTTTCATCGAACCGCTCAGCTACGGCTTCATGCAGCGCGCGCTGGCCACCGCAATCATCATCGGCATCGCGAGCGCCGTCCTGTCCTGCTATCTGATCTTGAAGGGCTGGTCGCTGATGGGCGACGCCATTTCCCATGCGGTCCTGCCAGGCATCGTCATTGCCTATGTGATCGGCATACCGCTGGCCATTGGCGCGCTGGTCTCCGGCGTCAGCTGCGCGCTGGCAACCGGCTATCTCAAGGCCAACAGCCGCGTCAAGGAAGACACCGTGATGGGGATTGTGTTCTCCGGCATGTTCGGTCTGGGCCTTGTGCTGTTCACCAAGATTGAAACCGATCAGCATCTCAATCATATTCTGTTCGGTAATATGCTCGGCGTCACCACCCGCGATTTTATCGAAACGCTCATTGTCGCCGGTATCACGCTCATTCTGGTGATCGCCAAGCGCCGGGATTTGCTGCTCTATTGTTTCGATCCGCAGCACGCCCGCGCCATAGGCCTGCCGGTGAGCGTCCTGCATTACGGCTTACTGGTATTGCTGGCAGCTACCATTGTCGTGGCGCTCAAAGCGGTCGGTATTATCCTCGTTGTCGCCATGTTAATCACGCCCGGTGCCATCGCGTTTTTGGTCACAAAACGCTTTGACAACATGCTGCTGATCTCAATTCTGGTATCGGTAACTTCGTCTATTGCCGGCGTGCTGATCAGCTTCCATATCGATGCGGCAACGGGCCCGGCCATCGTGCTTATTCAAGCAGCGATATTCTTGGGCGTGCTGCTGTATCAAAGCTTCGTTCCTGCCAGCCATAACGAAGACCCCGACATTGCAATATGACCCCGCCTTCACTGGGGGAAATGACTGTGAGTTTCAGGCCACAAGTTTCGGGCAGCAAAATCCCAACCTAGTGTTCTCGCGTCTTACACCTCATACCCAACGAACGTCATCCCCGCGAAGGCGGGGACCCATTCGAAAGAACCGCGAAACGCAATGTCCATGACGTGTGCAAGCGATTGATTAGCCGTTGTGTATATCATCTGCCGCAAAGAGTAATCTCAGGCCCTAACGTTTCGCTTCAATCGCCGCGTCAAGCTTGCGCTTCAGCTCATCCTTGGCCGGCTCGGAGGCTTTAAAAATCTCATCCATCTTGAAGAAGTCGAGCGTCCCGAACCCGCCAACCGCCGGGCGAATAAAAATATCGGGCGCCGAATGTTTCAGCTTCTCGCGCGTGATCGAATGAAACAATATCTGCGTGGCGCCTACCCAGCCTTCAATCGAGCCGGGCATTTGTTTTTTGGTGCTGCGCGTATTGGTCGCCGTGACATCGACCGCCACGGTGATATCGCCTTTGCCCAAAATATAATCATAGGGCGTTGGGTTGGTAAAACCGCCGTCAATCAACACGCGCCCGCCTACCGTCACCGGGCTCATCAACGTTGGTAGTGCCGAGCTGGCGGTTACTGCCGGGATCACCGGACCGCTGGTAATGGGGACTTCCTCAATGGCGTAATAGTCGGTCGTCACCACGGTGAACGGAATTTTGAGACTTTGAAAATCTCGGCGCACCCGCTCTGGCATGACAATTTCAAAAAACGTGACGCCGTTGACCAACGCGCCAAGCTTGAAGTCAAGCAGCGCCGTAATGCCCTCGGGAAAGTCCTTGCCAAACCGCTTGATGAAAGCCAGTTTGCTGGACAGCAGATCCTCGCAATGGGCCCGAATTTCGGCCGCCGACATACCCGCCGCATAGCATGAGCCCATGATCGAGCCGATTGATGTGCCGACAATATGCGACGGTACAATCCCCAGCTCGTCAATCGCCTCAAGCATCAGGACATGCGCCAGCCCGCGCGCGGAACCGCCGCCAAGCGCAATCGCGACATGAGGAGTGGTTGGTGTTTTTTGGCGCAGCAGTCCAGGCATGATAGGGCAATTTCCCGCTTGGTGTTTTTGAATGAACTTATACTCGACTCGCATTAACTCATCGGCATAATTGTGAGCTGTTTACCGCTTAATTGCGCCAATGTCCCGTGAAGCGGTGCCACACTGTCCTAAAAGTTTCGACAACTCGGCCTTGAACGCCGCTTTGGCAGGTTCAGCGGCTTGCATGATCTGCGTGACTTTATGAAATTCCAGCGCCAGGAATTGATTGACACCGACATCGATATAAATATCGGGCCGCTTAACCCGTAATTTTTCCTGAATAATTGTGTGCTGAAAAATCTGGCTGGAAGCAATAAGGGCGTTAAAAGCCGATGGCGGCGTACTTGGCTCGCCTGCCCGCACGGTCCCCGTCACATCAATAGCAATTGTAATATCGCACTCCTCAATCAGATCAAACGGCAGCGGGTTGGTCATGCCGCCATCCATATGCGCCCGATCATCGATCATAACTGGAGAGAAAAGCGCCGGCAGCGACATGGAAGCGGCAATGGCGCGGCGCAGGGGGCCTTTGTCAAAGATGACCGGCCTTTGCGCATAAAAATCCGTCGCCACGATTTTAAGCGGGATTTCAAGATCGGCAAAGTCGTGCGGCACACGATCGGGCAAAACCAGATCAAGCAGCGCTTCGGCTTTCAGCAGTGAGCCGCGTACCGGCAGCAGATTAAGCAGCTTCGACACCGGGTCAGAACGCGCGGCAAACAGTTGGCGCAGCATATCAAAGCGCGCGCCCAGCGCATCTTGCGTCACCGCGCGAATAGTTTTCGGCGACAGGCCGGCGGCGTAACAGGCGCCGAATATGGCGCCAATCGACGTCCCGGTGATTATCTTGGGCCGCACGCCCAGTTCCTCCAGCACTTACAGCATCAAGATATGCGCCAGCCCGCGCGCGCCGCCGCCGCCCAGCGCCAGTCCGACAGTTGGCATCGCCGTTACGCTTGTGGTCCCGCGCACGGCCAGTGCACGACCGGTGGTCTTGTTGTGTTTGTCCATCGGATCAACGCTATTTCCTAATGTTATGTGAGAAGATCGACATCCCGTGATCTTAACTATGCTACCGTCCTGGCATAGCCTATGAGTTAGGGTTGATTGCGCGCGCCTGCAAGTGAAGTCGCCTCTTTCTTTAGCGTCAACTGGCTCGCGCCAACTGGTTTACTTCATGCCAATTGGTTCGTGCCGCGCCATCTTTCTAACATCGTACTCGCCGTTCTGCGCGCTTCTGTGCGCTTCGCCATCGACACTACATTTGCAACGCTTTAACTACAAGGACGCCGCCAATCCAATGTCTGCCAGGGTCTATTTTTCAGTTCTGTCATTAGCCGTGGCAACCATCGACCGGCTGATCAAGCGCATTGTTCCGCTGGCCAAAACCTATCTATTGCCCTGGCTTATCGGCACGTTTCTTCTGATCCTGTGGTCGCTATTCTGGTATGTGAATTTGCGCCATGTGTTACCGGCGCACTGGTTTACCACCCATGAGCTGATTATCAATCTGATCTGGGCACCGTTCTTCGCCCTGATCACCATTGCCGTATTGCGAGCAAATCTGCGCCAGGCCAAATTCAATTTTAGTGACAATTTCAGATGCAATGTCAGGTTAATCCAGGGCCCATCAACCTGGTTGGTGATTGCAATTTACATCGCCCTTTTCTTAAGTTATGCCGCCGTGGAAACATCATTCAAGACCGGTTCAGTTGCGCTGATCAGCTGGCTTGCGCCAAACGGCACGGCACCACTTTTAGAGACTGCCATTCCTCTTTGGTACAGACTGTACGTCATCTGCGGGGCCTGGCTTCCCTATGCCCTGGTGAATTTGATTTTCTTCACGGCAATCGCGGTGGCGGTTTATGAAAAACACATCGGCCTGAAACATATGCCAAAACGCATCATCGAATTAATCCGCCTGTCGCCGCGGCGCATTATTGGTTTTTTATTGGTGATCAGCGCCGCCGACATCGGCTTCAACATGATCTATGAGCGGGTTTATCATCTCGCGGGCGCCGCCAACCCGCAATATGGCACTTATTTTCTGTGGCAGGACTATGCCCTGGCCAGTGTGAAATACCAATTGGTCGATCTGCCGCGACTGTTTCTAACGTCGATGCTGCAACTGTTGGCCTTGCGTGCAATCTACCATGTGCTGACCAAAACCAATGACGAGCTAACCCGCCGCGTTGATCTTGCCCGAAATAAAAAACTCTAACATGGCGGCAAGCGTATCGCTGGGGTTTTCCTCAAGCAGGAAATGTCCACTTTCAATCTCGCGTCCCGTTACGTCCACGCACCACGCGCGCCAGATCGACAGCACATCAACATCGCCTTTGCCAACATAATGAGTGCCCCATAATGCTAGCGTCGGACAGGAGATCTTGTTCCCAGCCCGCTCATCAGCTTCATCCATGACACGATCGATTGTGGCGCCAGCACGGTAATCTTCGCAAATGGCGTGAATGCGCTCAGGCTGAGTTAGGGCCGCACGGTAATGGGTCAAGGCGTCGTCACTGAATGGCGACAAATCATGGCTCCTGGTCCAGCTTGCCAGAGTATGGGACACATAATAGGCCGGATCGGCTGCGATCAGAGTTTCGGGCAGCGGCGCGGGCTGCGCCAAAAACGGCCAGTGATAGGCGCTGATCATGCTTGGCGCATCGGCGTTTCGCCACACAACAGACGTCGGCAAAATATCAAGAACCGCCAGTTTTGTGATTCGGTCGCCATGATCCAGCGCCATGCGATAGGCCACCCGGCCACCTCGGTCATGGCCTGCAACCATAAATTTCTTATGCCCCAGCGTTGCCATCAGCTCAACGACATCGCATGCCATCGCCCGCTTGGAATAACGCGCATGTTCCGGCGGGTCGCCTTCTGGAGCGCTGGTGCTGCCATAGCCGCGAAGATCGGGAATGATAACAGTGAAATGCGCCGCCAATTGAGGTGCGATTTTATGCCAGCACACATGGGTTTGCGGATAGCCGTGCAGCAGAACAAGTGGCACCCCGTTGCCGCCAACCCGGGCGTAGATTTGTGCCCCGCTTGTCTGGATGTTATGCGTGGAAAATCCTGGAAACAGATCGGGTAAGGGGGGCATGAGCTATTGTGAACCTTCGTTTTCGCGCAAAACAGCCCGCCAGCCAATATCTGTGCGGTAAAAGCCCTGCGGCCAGTCGATCTTGGCCACAGCCGCATAGGCTTGAGTTTGTGCCGCGCCAACGTCGCCCGCGCGCGCCGTGACATTGAGAACGCGCCCACCAATAGCCGTGATCTTATCACCGTCGCGTGCAGTCCCGGCGTGAAATATTTCTACCTCATAGAGCGCACCGGCCTTGCCAAGCCCTTTGATCTCACTGCCTTTGTCATAAGCGCCCGGATAGCCCTTTGCGGCCATCACCACGGTTAGCGCGGCGCCGCCATGCCACTCAAGCGTCACTTGATCAAGACGATCCTGGGCGCAGGCGAGCAGGGCCGATAATAAATCGGACTTCAGCAGCAGCATGAGAACCTGGCACTCCGGGTCGCCAAAGCGCACATTATATTCGATCAGCTTCGGTCCTTCAGCGGTAATCATAAGCCCGGCATAGAGCACACCGCGAAACGGCGTACCGCGCTGCGCCATGCCCTTGACGGTCGGCTCTATAATCTCGCTCATGGTGCACGCGATCAGCTCATCTGTCATTATCGGCGCCGGCGCATAAGCCCCCATGCCGCCAGTGTTCGGCCCCTTGTCGCCATCAAAGGCGCGCTTGTGATCCTGCGCCGACAACAGCGGCACGATGTTCTTGCCGTCGCTCAGCGCGAAAAAACTTGCCTCTTCGCCGCGCAGCCATTCCTCGACGACGACCTCAGAACCGGCCGCGCCCAAGCTCCCGGCGAAACAATCGTCGATAGCGGCCAGCGCTTCTACAAGCGTTTGCGCCATGATCACGCCTTTGCCCGCCGCCAGACCGTCGGCCTTGATCACGATGGGCGCGCCTTGCGCCGTCACATAAGCGCGCGCCTCTGCGGCGTTATCGAAACTGCCATAGCGGGCGGTGGGAATATTGAACTCATCGCATAATTGTTTGGTGAACGTCTTCGAGCCTTCAAGCTGCGCCGCCGTCGCCGAGGGGCCAAAGGCCTGAATGCCAGCCTGCGCCAGATCATCGACCAGGCCCGCCACCAGGGGAATTTCCGGGCCGACAACGACAAAATCAATGTCATGCTCGCGGCAGAAAGCTATGACCGCGCCGTGATCGGCCGCATCAACCGCCACACATTTGGCGACAGCTTCAATGCCGCCATTGCCCGGCGCACAATATAGCGTCTCAAGCAGAGGACTTTTGGCCAGCGCCCAGGCCAGCGCATGTTCGCGCCCGCCCGATCCGATTAGCAAAACGTTCATCTGGGGAAGGTGATCAGGCATTGTGTGAAAAAGCCATTCATTGTTGCTAAAACGCGTCGTTAGTGAAAATACGTCCCCGTCCTAGCCTAACCACACTGACGGGTCGAGGGAGCCGCTGCCACGTCCGGGCCACTGATTGGCGCTATCAACAGCTTTTGCAAGATTTGAGGCTTTGACAGGCGCGCTGGCCGGGTATGATAACGTCTTGAACCGATTTTGAAGGAAAGTGATTCGTGGCACAAGCCCCCCGTTCGCCCGCCTCGCGCGGCAAAACTGCGGCATCATCCGATCGGCGCATTTCCGTGCGCACGGCGGCGCCCTCCCCGGACGGCGATAATGTTGCGGAATTTTCCGTTACCGATCTGTCCTTTGCCATCAAACGAAGACTGGAGGACGGCTTTGGCCATGTGCGCCTGCGCGGCGAAGTCTCCGGTTATCGCGGACCGCATTCGTCGGGACATTGCTATTTCGGCCTCAAGGATGAGAAAGCCAAAATCGACGCGGTGATCTGGCGCGGCGTCTTTAACCGCCTGCGCTTCAAGCCCGAAGAGGGTATGGAAGTCATCGTCACCGGCAAGGTAACGTCCTATCCCGGCGGCTCAAAATATCAGATCGTTGTTGAGGCTCTGGAACCGGCTGGCGCCGGCGCGCTGATGGCTTTGCTGGAAGAGCGCAAACGAAAATTTGCCGCCGAAGGCCTGTTCGATGAGGCACGTAAATCCCCGCTGCCGTTTTTGCCGCGCCGGGTTGGCATCATCACCTCACCGACGGGCGCCGTTATCCGCGACATGCTGCATGGCTTTAACGAGCGCTTTCCCGCCCATGTCACCGTCTGGCCCGTGCGCGTGCAGGGCGAGACCTCCGCCGATGAAGTGGCGCGGGCCGTGCGCGGTTTCAATGCCATGCCTGCTCTGGGCGATGATTGCGCAACCGGGCAGCCGTGCCGCCCTGACGTTCTGATTGTCGCGCGCGGCGGCGGCTCACTGGAAGATCTATGGGGCTTCAATGAAGAAGTCGTTGTGCGCGCCGTGGCGGAAAGTACCATTCCGGTGATCTCGGCGGTGGGTCATGAAACCGACTGGACGCTGATCGATCTGGTCGCCGATGCCCGCGCGCCGACCCCGACCAAGGCAGCCGAATGGGCCGTGCCGAAATATTCTGAACTGATGGAGACAGGCGCCAAACTATCAGACCGGCTGCGCATTGGTATGCGGCGAACGGTTGAGAATTCGCGCACCCATCTCAAGGCCGCCGCGCGCGGGTTGCCCCGCCTGGAAGAGCTACTGGCCATGCCGCGCCAACGTTTTGATGCCCTTGCCAACCGGCTCGGCCGGGCGCTGCTGGCCAATAGCCGCGCCCATGCCATGGCCCTGACGCGGGTGGCCTCGCGGCTGCGCCCGGCCGCCTTGCAGGAGCGCCTCAGCCGTAGCACCGAACAGGTTCAAATGCTGGACGCGCGGGCGGCCCGCGCCTTCACCAATCGCATCCAATCGTGGCGCCGGCAATTGGACGGCCAGGGCAAAATGCTCAAATCGCTCAGTTATCAAAGCGTGGTTCAGCGCGGCTATGCGGTTATTCGCGATTCAGCGGGCGCCATGGTGCGCTCGGTCAGCGCCGTTCAGCCCGATATGGTGCTGCGGCTTGAACTATCGGATGGCCATGTCAGCGCCCGGGCACTTGGTACTGAGGGCGACGGCAACCGTGATGACAGCGGCAAAGGCGGCAAATCCACAGACGGTGAAGGCCCGGCAAAGCGCAAAGCCAAAGCCGCCGCAGCTGTTCCCGCCGACATCCGCCCGACCAAAAAACGCCCCGCCAAAAACAGCGGCCAGGGGTCTTTGTTTTAGAAGTTTAAATTGCTCTCACGGCGCGCAGTTTATATGCCTCGCGGGCCGCATCGGACGCGAAAAAGCGTCCGGGCCCTCCGGCAGCGCGCCGAACTGTCGGCGGCGGCCTTTGGCCGCTGGGCACAGTCGTGCCGTAACGTACCCAAATGGTGAGAGCCGGGCTAGAGCCGAGAGGGCACAGCTGTGATAATTCCGTGGTGCTTGCTGTCCTGCACCCCGGCGAACAATGTTCGCCCGCCAATCGTTTGGCGCGCTGCCGCAGGTGCCCATGCCTTTCGGCATGGATTAGCACCGCGAGGCAGAAGAACCACTGAGCTGTGATAGAGCTGAGGCTTTACGGTTAAAATTGGTGGAACAGTAACGCCCTCCCTCTCCCCGTTTTTACGGGGAGAGGGAGGGGTGAGGGGCAGCTGCAAACATAGAACAAGATGCTGCCCCTCACCCCAGCCCTCTCCCCATGGCGCTAAAGCTTTGGGGAGAGGGAGCGATAGTTCCGCGATTGTCTCTGGCATCCCCCACGGCGAACAATGTTCGCCCGCGAACCGTTTCGCGCCCCTGCGGAGGCGCAGGCGTTACCTTCAACGCCGGTGCGCGCCGTGAGGCAAGAGAATACCGCCGCGAAATTTATTTTCGTTGATTGTGGCGTGAAAATCGCTTCGCAATGGCGCCGAATGTGTTACACAGCCACCCGCTGGTTTTTATCGGCATGAAAGCGTATAATGCGCGCGGGGGCCGCTCAGGCAGGGCCAGGCAGTCAGGGATAGAGCTGGACAATGAACCGTTTCGACACGCTTTTCGGCCTTAAGGGCGAAGCCAAGATCAAATATCTCGATGGCGACTTTCAAGTGGTCGTACCGGGCGATTTCGTGCGCTGCGCGGTAACCGATGGCCGAATTGCTCTGCCCGATCTGCGCTATTGGAGCGTTGAACAGCAAGAAGCCTATGCCAGCGCGGCAATTTCCCTGCAACGGCATCTTGAGTTGAAAGCTGCCAAATCCTGCTAGCGCGTTCCCTTTTGAGGTGATGCTTCTTGCGGCTCTTCATAGTATTTTGCGGTATTCCAGGACCTGCCACGCTTATTATCTACCCACAGCCTGACGCAGCAACCTGATCATTTGCCGCTTGTCATCACCGATAAAGTTCATCGCGATAGGCACATAGCGGGCTTGGGAGCGCAGCTGCTGCTGGATTGACCCCCACTCATTGCCAAGACGCACCAGGTCTTTTTCAGTGGTTACAATCTGGGCGTTGAGGCCAGCTCCTTCGGCAATCAGGTCTCTCGCCTGGCTCTTGCTCAACGGCTGATGATCGTTAAACGAGCGTCTGACAACAATCCGCGCACCCAGTTGCTCCAGTAAATCATAAAACCGCTTTGGCGCCGCGATGCCGGCAAAGGCCAGAACATCCGTGCCTGAAAGCCACTTGGTGTCAGATGCAGGCCGGGGAGAAGCGCGCAATATCGGCTTGGAGAATTGAGAAAGTATAGCCGGATCGATCTTATTTGCGGCCGGGTCTGGTCCTGCCCGCGCGGAGGGCGGGCCGGTCAGCACTACACAATCGGCAAGGCTAAACTGTAACGGTAACGGCAGCCGCAGCGGCCCGGCAGGGATGACCCGGCCGTTGCCAATACCGCGCGTCGCACTGACCAAAGCTATGGTCAGATCCTTGTGCAGGGCCGGGTTTTGCATGCCGTCATCCATGATAATGACCGTTGGCCTGGCCTGTGTATCATTTGAGGAAGGAGGGCTCTCGCGCTCAATGGCCTGCGCGCCTGCCGGGCGGTCGCGCGCAATCATAGTGGGCGCATGGCGGGCCAGCAGCAGCGGTTCATCGCCGGTGTCCGCAGCCTGATCTGCCGCAAGGTTCACCCAATGCGGCCCCTTGATCGATCCGCCATAGCCGCGCGTTAGAAATGCCGGATGCTCACCTATCTGCACCAGTAATTTGGCAAGGGCGATGGCGGTCGGTGTTTTGCCTGTGCCACCGGCGGTGAAATTGCCAACGCAGATCACCGGCAAAGTCGAGCGGTAAGGGGTAACGTTCTGAAACCGCTTCAATCCGACCCAGCCGTAAAGAAGCGATATCGGCAGCAAAGTCTTGGCGATCAAGTTTGTGCCGTTACCAGCGTCACTGCTCTTGCGACCACTGTCGTCACTGCTCTTGCGACCGCTCTTGAAACCGCTGCGACCGCTGTGGTCGTTACCACCGCTGTGGTCGTTACCACCGTAGTGGTCGCTACCACCGCAGTGGTCGTTACCACCGTACCACCATGAGGGTTCTTTAAGAGGCACGGCGCAAATCTTTTTGGCCTGAATTTTGCGGTTTATCGGGCAGTAGCGGCAAGATCAAGTCGAGCGTGCGCGCCAGCGCGCCGGAAAGTTTGTGCAGGGCCTGTTCGGCACTTTCGCAGCGGCGTTCAATTTCCATGTGATCGTTAAACAAAACATGCAATGCCGCCGCCAGGTCTTCACCATTCTTGACCTCCTGCACCGCGCCGCCCGCAATCAATGCCTTATATTCATCGCGAAAATTGGTCCAATGGGGGCCGGTCAGCACGCTGGCCCCATGGCGGATAGCCTCGATTGGATTTTGCCCGCCGCGTTCGATCAAAGACCCGCCAATAAAAGCAACATCAGCGATCTTATAAAACGTACCGAGTTCACCAATGGTGTCGGCAAGGTAGATGTCGGTGTGCACGTCAAGCGGATCGTCGTTTGAGCGGCGCGCGACACTCAACCCCTGGCTTTCAAGCATTTTCTCGATGGCATCGCCGCGCTGCGGATGGCGCGGCACAAGGATGGTCAACAGATTGTCAATAGTCTGTTTTGCAATTTTATGGACCGAAGCAATGATCTCGTCTTCGCCGATATGGGTGCTGGCGGCAATGAACACCGGGCGCGCTCCGATCGCCTCGCGCAAGACGGCATATGTCTCGTTGTTTACCGGCGGCGGCGGCGAATCCACCTTGAGATTCCCGACGGCTAACGTCTTGGCCGCGCCCAGTTCCGAAAACCAACGCGCGAGTTTTTCATTCTGCGCCAACACAGTATCGAAGCGGCTGAACAGCGGCGCCGACATATCACTTTTGCGGCGCCATTTGTTATAAGATCGTTCGGACATGCGCCCATTAACTAGCAACAAGGGAGTATCGCAGGCTGCGGTTTCAAGAATGAGATTTGGCCAAATTTCCGATTCAGTAAAGATCGCCAGGTCTGGCATCCAGTGGCGCAAGAAACGCGCAACATATTGCCGTGCATCAAGGGGCACATATTGGTGGATCACGCCATCCGCCAATCGCACCGCCGCTAACTTTGCTGAGGTGACGGTTCCGGTCGTAACAATGGCGCCGACATCCGGGCGCTGTTCGTGCAAGGCGTCAATCAGAGGCAGGACCGCATTTAATTCGCCAACACTGGCCGCATGAAACCAAATCAGTGTGCCCTCTGGACGCCCCAGCGTGGCCAGGCCAAAGCGTTCGGATCGCCGCTTGGGATCTTCTTTTTGCTGACGTTCGCGATATTTCAAAATTGTCGGCGCCAAAGGGCGGGCCCAGGACGTCAATTGTTGATAGAAGCGCAAGCGCCGCCCAATAGCAACCTTATGCCCATCTGCGGTGATGGTCGCCAAAGCGCGCGGCGGCGTTGCACGGGCTGGATTGCCTTGAGCCAGCGCATAGGCGCGCTTTGTCACGTCATTAAGCGCTTGTTCGACTTGGCGGCGCAAGTCTTCCAGCTCTTCATCGCTAGTCTGGCGCGGCACATGGATCGGCTCGCCGAGCACCACACCAAGCTTGGAAAACGGTAGATTAATGGTCATCCGGCTCCAATTGCTCAAGCTGATATAATGTTTGGTTGCCATCGCCGCTGGCAGGATCGGGCGCCCTGACAGCCGCGCCAAAGTAATCATGCCAAGCCCCACCTGCCGCGCCGGTCCTGGCGGCACATCGGCTGTCATACACAATGAGTTACCGCCTTTGAGGGCCTTGATCGCGGCCCGCAATGCCCCTGCCCCACCACGATCTTTCTTTCTGGTGCCGGCGCCGGCGCCGCGGATCAACTCAACATTAAAGCGGGCAAAGGCGCGCCCGATCACTTCGGCGTCTTTATGATGGGCAACAACGATCTTGGTTGGCAGGGCGCCAACATTAATCTTTGGGATAAGCATGAACTGGCCATGCCAAACGGCCAAAATCAGCGGATGCTGCCGCGCTAGGATTGCGGCAAAATCATCCGGTTCAGCGCGTGCGCTGGCGGTCCGGTGAACAAATCCAATATAACGGGCCAGTGTTGAAGCCGCAAAAAATATCCCTCTTCGTCCCAAATTTTCTCTCAAATCCGCTTTGCTGGCCGCAACATTATTCTCGCCTAAGTCGTCTTGATCATTCGGGGCGCTTTTTGGAGCCATAGGGTGGGGGTTCTTGAATTCTGGGCGGAAATTTAAATTTGGGACAAAACCGGCAGGCGATGAAGCTCTTGCGCCTGCATCCTATTACAGATAATAAACAAGACATTGTGGGTTGATATTGGCAGTTTTTCTGACATCGTTCTGACACCGAGAATCAGTTTATCATAGACTGAATTATGCCGCACAGCCATAATTGGCAAGACCTGGTTGATCGGCACCAGCGAACGCCCCGCGATTGGTGAGATCCAGGTTCGATTTTCGCCTATAAAACCAGCATTTGGCTGGTTCTCGATCTTGGTTCAATAAATAAGGTTTGAATGGCGAAATTCGCAAAATCCCCACGCAAAGCATTCAAGAAACAGGTTCAGACCTGGCGCAATGGTGTTCTTGTTCATTCTCCGGACTGGATGCGCCGCGCTTTTGGCCCTGCGACATTATATGCAGATATGCTGCTGACCGATCACGGCATCTTCCGCATGTTTTATCTCAACAAACATCGTCTGACGGCGGATGTTTGGCGCGCGGCACAGCCAGCCCCGCATCATATTCGCAAAATGGCGCGCAAAGGCATTAAAACAATTATAAATCTGCGCGGCGGCAACCGCGCCTGCGGCAGTTATTGGCTTGAACAAAAACTCTGCAAGCAATTGGGTATTAAGCTGGTAAATTACCAGGTCCGCTCGCGCGCGGCCCCAAGCAAAGAAGAGCTGCGCGGCGCCAAAGAGCTGTTCACGCAAATTGAGTATCCGATATTGATGCATTGCAAATCGGGCGCGGACCGGGCCGGGTTGATGAGCGTGCTCTACTGCATCTGGCAGCTCGACATGCCGGTCGAGAAGGCAATGACGCAGCTACATTGGAAATATGGCCATATTCGCCAGGCAGACACCGGAATTTTAGATTATTTT
>JAJRRE010000235.1 GCA_024279745.1 Alphaproteobacteria bacterium | reverse complement strand
CTTACATTAGTGCTGTGATGCTCACCAATGCCACCTTGCCATGAAAGCCACCGCTCATGTCCCTTGCCCCGCTTCTTAACGCGCCAGCTGTTATCCAGTTTCATGCCGCCGCCGCAATGCTGGCGCTTGGCGTTGGTGCGGCGCAGCTTTGGCGCCCGAAGGGAACACGCTCCCACCGCGTCATGGGCTGGTCCTGGGTCATCTTCATGATGGCGATTGCGGTGTCATCGTTTTGGATCAGCACGATCAAACAATTCGGCGCCTTCAGCCTTATTCATGTATTGTCGATTGTGACCATCATCAATGTACCATTGGCGGTTTACGCCGCGCGCCGGGGCCGGATCAGCGCTCACAAGTCGGGTATGGTTTCGATCTTCTTTCTGGCTCTTGTGGTGGCCGGTTTGTTCACGCTGTTGCCTGGGCGCATTTTGGGACGGGTCCTTTGGGGGAGCTGAACCTTCTCCCCGATGCTGCGACACAACCGATTGTGCAACACGAAATTCAAACACTGAGCTGGCTCAGCTGTCCGAAGTAGTATTTTCGGCTGCCAGATGATCCTCTTTGGCCTGCACCTCCAGGAACAAGCGTTGCACTGCCGGGAACTCACTTTTAATGGCGCGCTCCAATGCCGCAACCGTCCGTTCAACGTCCTGGACGCTCTGACCGTCATTGAATTCCAAACTGGCAGCAATCAGCACATCTTCCGGTCCCAGATGCATGGAGCGGATCTCATTAATATGGCCAACTGGTTTATTGTCGCCGGTCTCTTCTTCAATGATTGCGCGAATTCCCGCCAGCATGGTGTCGCTGACCGCTTCGCCAATAAGCAGCCCCTTAACTTCGATAGCCAGAAAACAAGCCGCAGACGCCAGCAACAGGCCGATCACGATGGAGGCGATGGCGTCAGCTTTGGGAAATCCCAAAAGATGCGCAGCGGCGATGCCGGCAAGAGCAACAAGGATCCCCAATACCGCTGCGGTATCTTCGAGCAGAACGGTAAACAAGGTCGGGTCTTTGGAGCTGCGCAGGGCCTGCAGGATCGGCATGGAGCCGCGGCGTTTGTTAAACTCCTTGGCGGCAAAATAGGTAGCGCCGAGTTCAAAGACTATAGCAAGGCACAGGACGATATAAGCGATGTAGGGATTGGTGATCGGGTGCGGATTTGAATATTTTTGAATGCCTTCATAAAGCGAAACGCCGGCGCCCATGGAAAATAATAGGAGCGCGACAATAAAACTCCAAAAATACAGCTCCTTGCCATAGCCAAAGGGATGTTTGGCGTCGGCAGGCCGCGCGGCGCGTTTCATACCAAACAATAATAGGCCTTGATTGCCTGTATCGACCAGCGAGTGAATGGCTTCCGACAACATGGCTGATGAGCCGGTATAGCTGGCGGCCGCGAATTTTGTGACCGTAATCAGACCATTCCCCGCCATCGCCGCCAATACAACTTTCTTTGAGCCCTGCGGCGCCATTGTTTTACCCTTTTTATTGAATTTAAGGCGCCCAAGGAGCACCAATTGGTTGCCGGCATAGATGCGCTGTCGCTTATTGATCGTTTTGGCGAATTCATCTTATCTCGGCGTAGTTTTGGATTAGTTTGATGTTATATTGTAAAAACAAGTTTAATCATCTGTAATTGCCTGCTGAAAGATTGTAAAAATGCGTAGCTCAATTCTTAATAAACTGATTGCCGCCGCCGCCTGGCTTTTGCTTTCGTCAACTTTTTCAGTGGCCGGTGAGGCCGATGTGATCAAGGTAACGGTTTCTAATGGCGGGGCGGGGATCTTTAGTTTTGACGTCACGGTCATGCACGCCGATGCCGGCTGGGATCACTATGCCGACAAGTGGGACATTGTTGGTCCAAAGGGCAAAGTTTTGGGAACTCGCGTGCTCTTTCATCCCCATGAAAACGAACAGCCGTTCACGCGCTCATTAAGCGGCGTAGCAATTCCGGACGGTGTGAGCGAAATCACCGTGCGCGCCCATGACAAGGTTCATGGCTATGGTGGCAAAACCGTGAAAGTTGTTATCAAGCGCTAGCGGTGCGGCGCGCCCGCTAGCAGCACTGCGCAATTTGCAGCAGTTGTTTGCTCGCTAATTTGGGTTGCGCGGGGTTGCGCAGGGTTACGCGAAAATACGGCACTTCACCAAAAAACAGCACCGCTAATTTGTTGCTGAAGCTGGTGCTGCCGTTGCCGGGGCTTTAGTTGGCGCCGCCGCCTTGACGGGCTTGGCCGGGACAACCGCTTTGCGCGTTGCTTCTTTTGCTTTGGCAACGGTTTCGGTGGTCTTTCGTGCCGCCTTTTTCAAGACTTTTTTGGTCGCCTCGGCGCCGCGCTCAATCAACGATTTCTTGCGATGAGTTTCTTTGTAGGCTGGTGCGGCCTTAAGCTCAGCAGCAGAGACGTTCAATGTGATATGCGGCTGGGTTTTACTGCGCTTGATTTCCAGCGCCGAAATGCGGACCGCAATTTTCTTTTCGCCAAAGCCAAGGGCGCCGCCAACGCCCATGATTACGCCAATGATGCGGTTGTCGGTCGACAAAATTAGGTCCTCGATGTCGCCAATGGTCTTGCCGGATTTGTCGCGGATTGGGGTGCCAAGCAGACGATAACTGGCCAAATGTTGAAACGGCGTTTGCGTCTGAAAGAATAAAGCCTTGGGCTGCCGCGCCCCTGAACCGACTGGCGTGATCGGCGAGCCAGCTGCTGGCTTGGCCGCTGTGCCGCCCAGTTTGGTTTTTGCTGTGGGCGGCTGATTTGCGGGCATTTCAGCGCGCCCGGAAATTGCTCCAATACCGACCAGTCCGCCCGCCAGCCCCATGACCAATATCGCGGCGCCCAGTCGTTTGAGTTTTGGTTTCA
This sequence comes from Alphaproteobacteria bacterium, assembly GCA_024279745.1. GTDB lineage: Bacteria > Pseudomonadota > Alphaproteobacteria > Rhizobiales > Hyphomicrobiaceae > JAJRRE01. The sequence continues at coordinate 369 of JAJRRE010000235.1, read as the reverse complement.
TTATCTGCAACATTCCGTGAAAAAATTGTTACGCTAATGCCCCTCTTGCAAGTCTTAAAGGCAATCAAATAAGGAGCCGGTGGTGGGCGGATTAGGCGCGGACTGTGACGCCAGTAAGTCGCTCTTCAAGGTGAGTTAACGAACGCAATTATGGGCGTGCACAAGTGCAACAGCGCTCAATGTTGGGATTTGTCGCAAATAAGCTGTAAATAGAGCAAAAAATGCTGTATTTCCTCATTTAATCAACGGTTTTGACGCCCAGGTCCATTGCAGCGTTTGGGCCGCTGGAGTATCACTTGACCATACTCTTGGGAAGACGTGCGGTGAGGGGAGTATGGGCGGCGCTGGCCGCTGTGGGATACCTTAATT
>JAJRRE010000234.1 GCA_024279745.1 Alphaproteobacteria bacterium | reverse complement strand
TTCAAAACCGCCGTCTGGTTCTTCAACTCCAGAACACGCTCGGACAGCTGCGCCTTTTGTTCCAACAATTGAGACAATTGCCCGCGCAGCAACGCCAGCTCTTCTTCTCTTTGCACACTTGTTTTTTGGCTGCGCTTGGATTGCAGGCGCAAATATTGATCAACCCGGCTAGGCGCATTTCTAAGCTCAACAACCAGCCGGTCCAGATTGCCCGAATAGTTTTCCCATTCCTTCGAGGCCAGGAATTTGGTTCGCGCTTCGAGCCGCCGACGTGTGTTCAATTCACTGATATTGGCGCTGATCGCCGCCACTTGCGTGCGTATGCGAATATCGGCTGCTCTAACACGCTCATTTTGGGGGAATATCGCCGTAAAAAGGGAGTCAAAGGAGAAAAATACCGATGCTCCCATACATGCCAGAAACATCAGCCATAACGACAGATTGCGAGCAATCACCCGCGCTGCCTGTTGATATTTTTCGATGATGTCTTTGCCGGCACTCAAAATTGGCAATGTAAACAGAGCCAACATTATGCCGATGAGCAAATATTCGCCGTTATATACCGATTGTGCGCGTGACAGCCTGAGGCCGAGCAGTGCCTCAACATCAAACCCCAACAATAGTGCCAACAGTAAGCCGAGCAGCACAAACAGCGCCAGCCATATCGCAACAATTAAAAAGCGCAAAAGAAGGGGCTGGCGTCGCTCTTGTCTACCGCGCCCGATACTCGTCGCAAAACTTTCGCCAATCAGCCACGCGACAATCAGCATCACACCTTGGATGCCAAATGTGATCATCAATGATAAAATTGGCTCATTGGTAAAATTGCGCATCCCGTCCCAGGTGGTCCACCCGGATGCCAAGGATAGCACCAGCCCTGTTGCTCCAAGAAGTGCCAGGCGCCAATTCCTAAAAATATCAATGAATTGGGCCTTGTTCTTCAAGCCTACCACTGCCAACACCCCGACTTTCGCCGATGCTGGACAAAAAAACCAACATCAGAATCAGTTCATTCAAACACGTTTTGAGACCAACTCAAACGTCCACTGGATGTAATGTATAGGACAATTCTCAAGGAAATACCTAAATTTCTTGCAATATCAATTCTCCCCACAGGCAATGCTGGGGTCAAGCATCAGTGTATCCTTGTAAAAAACAATGTCCAGATCGTGTTATCCCAAATTCCTCGCCAATGTCATTCCTCGTTGAACATTTTGTTGAATTTTTCAGTGAAGGGTTTAACGAAATAAGACAAAGCCGAGCGCTCGCTGGTCGTTATATAAATTTCAGCCGGCATTCCAGGCAACAACCGTCGATTGCCAATTTTCTTGACACCATCCGCCGTCAAATCAAGCCGCCCAAGATAATAATTTTGTCCAGACTTGGCGTCGCGAACAACGTCCGGAGCGATATGGGTTACGACACCAGGGACTTCAGGTGTCGTGCTTTGATTGAATGCAGAAAACCGAATGCGCGCCGTTTGCCCAATCGTTAACTGGTCGATGTCAGTCGCAGCAAATCGAACTTCAACAGATAGGCTGTCATTCTGCGGTACAATCAACATCAGAGGCTCGGCAGCACTAACAACACCGCCAATCGTATGAATATTTAATTGATGAACGGAACCGTCTATCGGAGCGCGCAAAACCATACGCTGCAAGCGATCCTGCGCCGCCAATCGCCGCTCCTCCAGCTCCGCCAATTTTGCTTCGACAATGCGTAACTCTTTTTGAGCTTCAGTACGCGCTCTTTGATCAATCGACAAAATTTGCAATTTGACTTCATTAATCTGTCCGCCGGCGCGGGCGATCTGCGCGATAAGGCCACCCAGTGCCCCTTTCACACGTTCTCGCTCGCTCTCGACCACCTCCAAACGGGCGATCGATACCAGTTTACTAAGTCGCAGCCGTTTTATCCGCCGCTGCCTTTTCTTTAGCGCTTCCAGCTCCCGCTGTTTCGACGATAGCTGAGCTGTGAGGCCTTTGATTTCTTCGCCAAACTGGCCAATGCGGGCCGTCAGCTGCTCCTTCTGGCTAATTCTTGTGGACTGATTATCTTCAAAAACACGCTGCTCGCCCGCGATAATACTAAGACCTTCGGCGCTGGCGCTAAGTTGAGCAGGAAATTTAATCGCGCCAAGGGTATCTCGTTCGGTCAACAACCTGGCTCGGCGTCCAGCCAGCTCTTCCATTTGCGATTTCAGAACGCCCAAAGCCGCACGTACTTGTGTATCATCAAGCATGACCAATACGGCTCCAGCCTCAACTGCATCGCCATTTTCTACGTTGATCTTGCTGACGATCCCGCCTTCACGATGTTGGATTTTTTTGACGTTCTTGGCAACCACAACCGAGCCTTGCGCGACAACCGCCGCCGCCAGCTGCGCCGACGCCGCCCAACCGCCAAATCCACCGATCAAAACGACCATTACAATCGAGGAGGTGATAATTCGTGACTTCAGGCTAAATTTATCTGCGGAAGAATCTTCCATTACAAGTAAAACTCCAAATTCCAATATGGGCTTCAGATAACAAACCGTCCCGTGATACAAAGCATAGTGTCAATGCGAGACAATCCTTCAACCGACGCCATCGAAATTGTCTTTGGTGAAGTCAAAATGCCCTGCGACTTCTAATTCGAAATCAATATCCGTGCCACCTTCCACATTGCCCTCGATAATAGTACGTTTTTCTTCCTCGAAATAGACGTGGCGGTAGCTAATCTGGCCAACTTCAAGCTCTTGCCCGGCATTGTGTAACAGCTCAAGCGTTTGATCATCATCGTCATCGCCCGAGTGCGAATTCAATTCAGACAAATCAATCTTATCGCCAATGTTAAAGTCGGTTATGAAATCTCGGTTATGTCCTCCGACCCCCATGTCTTCAAGTTTTTCGAAGACAAACACATCGTCCCCGCCATTGCCCGTCAGAATATTCCTGGCGGCACTGGCAACGATTTCATCGTCATTTTCCGTACCAACAACGTTTTCGACCGAGTCTAGGGTGTCGTGACCGGTATCATCACTTGTCGCGGTACCGTTCAGCAAATCAACTTTTGCCCCGGCTTTGGTATGGGACAAATCATAAGTGTCGGAGCCTTCGCCGCCAACGTAATCATCATCGCCATCGTCGACACTGGCGTAGAAACGATCATCGTCTTCTTCGCCATCAATTTCATCGTGACCGCTGCCACCTTCAATAATATCGTTGCCGCGACCGCCCTTGATAATATCATCACCGTCGTTGTGGTGATGGTGATGATCATCATCATCGTGGTCATCGTCATCATCATCGTGGTCATCGTCACTATCGCCAGCATCGTTACTGCTCGCGGCAACTATACCGGGATCAGGATCAGGACTGGGACTGAGATCAGGATCGGGATCAGGAATGAGATCAGGATCGACAGCCGCAACCGTTGTGTTGTTTGGAGCGACTTCCTGTGGCTGTTGAGCCACCTCCTCGTCCGTCGTAGCACTTGCTTCCGCTGCGGCAACGGCCTCGGTGTTTTGGTCCAAAATCTCTACAACAGTCCCAGTTGGAACTTCTGCGGCGGTCTCATTGCCATTACTATTGCCATTGCCATTTTCATTGCCCAGCTGAGCAGTTTCTTCCTGTTCAGGCGCTGCTTGTACGGCGGTTTCTTGTTCGTCTTCAACTTCGCCGTCGCTGTCGCCGTCAGAGTGATCACTATGATCGGTATGATGCTCGTTCTCATTATGATCGACTGCCTGATTTGGATCATGACCGCCGTAAATCACGTCGTCGCCATCACCGCCATCGATATAATCGTCGCCATGCCCACCGACCGCTCTATCGTCCCCGGCTCCGGCATCAATGACATCTTCTCCTGCGCCGCCGGAGATATCATCATCACCGTCTTCGCCTGACAGCTCGTTATCACCTTCATCACCGGTAAGTTTGTCGCCTGCCACAGTACCAATGACATTTTCAATATTGGTCACTTTGTCAGTGCCTGTTTCGGCACTACTGGCTGTTTCGGCGGCAAGGTCGACAACCGCTGCTGCGCCAGTGCCAGACAGGTCATAGGTATCAACGCCGGTTCCGCCATCATACCGGTCATTGCCATCGAATTTTGTAGCAACGATCAAATCATCGCCACTGCCGCCGTCGACATCGTCTTCTCCAGCACCGCCAGAAATATCATCATCACCGCCCTCGCCTGACAGCTCGTTACTACCTTCATCACCAGTAAGTTTGTCGCCTGCCACAGTACCAATGACATTTTCAACATTCGTTAGTCCGTCAGTACCTGTTTCGGCACTACTGGCTGTTTCGGCGGCAAGGTCGACAACTGCTGCTGCGCCAGTGCCAGACAAGTCATAAGTATCAACGCCGGTTCCGCCATCATACCGGTCATTGCCATCGAATTTTGTAGCAACGATCAAATCATCGCCACTGCCGCCATCAACATTGTCTTCTCCAGCACCACCTGAGACCACATCGTCGCCTTCGCCGCCATCGACATAGTCGCTCCCGGCACCGCCTTCAGCATGATCATTACCAGCGCCTGCAACGACGACATCATCTCCCGCGCCGCCATCTACTGTATCATCGCCAGCATTACCGTAAACCGCGTCATTCCCTTCGTCACCAAAAAGCAGATCGTCGCCATCGTCGCCAAATATGGTATCGTTGCCGCGGCCACCTGAGACGAAATCGTCTCCCGCACCTGCAAAGACGCTATCATCGCCGTCGCCCGCGAGGACCACATCATCACCACCGCCAGCAAAAATCAGATCGTCGCCAGCACCGCCATCGATTGTGTCATCACCTTCGCCGCCAATAATTGTGTCATTGCCAGCATCTCCCAAGACGATATCATCACCGTCTTTTGCATCGATGAAGTCTTCACCTGGTGTCCCGATAAGGATGTCGTCCCCATCAGTGCCGCAGATTAAGTTGGGCTCGGCTGGCAGAAGATCCATATACGCCGTCTGCGCGGTGCCTGCCTCGCCATCACTTACCGTATAGCTAAAAACGACATCACTGACGTCATCGGTTGCCGGCGTGAAGGTCCAAGTACCGTCGCCATTATTAACAAGCTGCCCCGAAGAGACAGATAATTCACGAATGGATAACGCATCACCGTCGGGATCTGACGCATGAGCCAAAAAGGAAGTTAATCCGATAATCACCGATTGATTGACAAGCAATCCGTCCAACCGAACCGGATTTGAAACAATAGGCGCGCGGTTGCGAATTTGTCCCGACCCATCTTCCGCTTCAGGGTCGGGGTCGAAAGGGTCCTCGATATCGCCAATCACAGTTCCCACTTCGATATCGTTTACGGGCAAATCAGTAGCGTCACCGCCACTGTCCGTATCGTCGCCTCTAGTATCGGGAAAATCAAAGTCATTATCATTGCCAGCGACGGGAGGTAACGGAGCAACCGAACCTTCTTCCGTATTGCCTGACGCGGGTGCGGCACCCGATTGCCCACTCCCCCCTGCCTGTCCCTCAGCCGCGGCTGAAGGCGCACCACTCTCGGTTGGAAATTCCACGACGTTGTCGGCAAAACCGGCCACCGGCATTGTGCTCAGCTTAGCTGTCGCCACAGCACCAAAATCCGCCGGCACAGCCGCCTCATTTAAGTGACTACTACTTGCACTGCCGCCACTTTTCGAATCCGAACTGGCGTCGCGGTTTTGACCATTTTGGCTTCGGGCTACATTTGCTGCACCCTCCTCCATAGCATCAATTCCCTCGCCCCCAGCGGACCTGTAACCGTCATCAGCCTTAGTTCGCTCATTGGGAAACAGCGGCGAGGCATAACTGTTCACTGTCACCAAGACGTCCTTGAGCAGTGAAAATGCACCGGCGACCAGAAACCCTAACGCCAACCTACCTTTTACAACCGTGGCTTGATTGTCATGTTCAAATTCAAATTTCTCTGGATCTTTATCATTATTTTCAGTTTCGGAACTGCCATTTAGCCAGTCGGATCCTCGCATGCCGGACCTCCTTCCTTTGCAATAACTTTTTCGGCTGCCTGCTCAACCTTACGGGTGACCTTTCCTCCTGTTGGTCCACCGCCGGGTTTAGGTCCTGGCACCGTATTCATCATTTCTTTTAAAATTTCTTCTTTGGGACCAAAAGCAGTCAGTCTGCCTTTTTGAATAATCCCAACAGTATCAACAGCCGCCAAGGCACTGGGGCGATGTGCAATGACAATTGCAATGCGTCCCTGTGCCCGAATGTTCAAAATTGCCTTTGTCAAGGCCGCTTCGCCATCCGAATCCAAATTGGAATTTGGCTCATCCAGTAAAACTAAAAATGGTTCTCCATAAAGCGCCCGGGCCAAGGCTATGCGCTGGCGCTCGCCGCCGGACAACATCGCCCCATGTGGGCCCAGAGGGGTATCATAACCTTGATTGCCGGGCAGGCGCTTGATCATTTCATGAACACCGGCAGCGGTTGCAGCTTTAATAATTTCCTGCGGATCGGGATCAAGTTCAAACCGGCAAATATTCTCCGCAACACTCCCCGTTAACAAGGACACGTCTTGCGGAATATATCCCAAATGACGACCGATCTCGTCACCAGGCCATTGACAAAGCTCAGCGTCATCAAGTTTAACGCCGCCCCTCACCAGTGGCCAAACTCCCGTAAGAGCCTTGGCCAGGGAAGACTTACCACCGCCACTGGGGCCTATCAGGCCCAAAGCCTGACCAGCGCGCAATTCAAAGCTAACGCCGGATAATACAACACTGCCGGTTTTAGGCGTCGCAACCGTCACATCTTCGACTTTTAAACTCTCAACGGGATCGGGCAATGGAACCATGATGGTCGGCGTTGCAGCAGAGCGAATGGTCTCGCCAAGCCGCTTGAAACTGCGACGTGCAGCGACGACATTCTTCCACTGACTGATTGCCATATCGACAGGCGAAAGCGCCCGTGCCGAAGCCACAGAGGCTGCGATAATAGCACCAGCTGAAAGCTGGCCCTGGATAGTCAAATAAGCGCCCAGCCCCAAAATCGCCGACTGCAATATCATCCGCAGCACTTTGGAAATACCACTGAAACTGCCGCTGATGTCATTGGTTTTTGTTTGAATTTTCAGATGCTTGCTATTCAC
>JAJRRE010000233.1 GCA_024279745.1 Alphaproteobacteria bacterium | reverse complement strand
GCCAGTTCCTTGCCTGCCTGATCGGAAATAACAATCTGCATCGAGCGGCCCATGGACATCAAACGGGACTGACTATCGCGCTGGACATTGCGGCCACGCAGTTCAATGGTGCCGTTAAAGTTGGATTCGATGAACGACGTATCAACCGTCTGCGCCACGCCGCCAATATGGAATGTGCGCATGGTCAGCTGGGTACCCGGCTCACCAATCGATTGCGCGGCGATCACACCAACAGCCTCACCAATATTTACCGGCGTACCACGCGCCAGATCGCGGCCATAGCATTTCCCGCAAACACCGGTCACCGTTTCACAAGTCAGCACGGAGCGAATGCGCATTCCTTGCACTTGCGCCTGCTCGATCAATTCAGAATGACTTTCCTCAATCAAGGTGCCGCGCTGAATGATTACTTCTTGAGTTTGCGGATCAATAATATCTTCTTGCGTCGTGCGGCCAAGAACCCGTGTACCCAGTGATACAATGATTTCACCGGCATCAACAACCGCTTGCACGGAGATGCCCGCATCAGTGTTGCAGTCTTCTTCCAAGATGATGGAATCCTGCGCCACATCCACAAGACGCCGTGTCAGATACCCCGAGTTGGCGGTTTTCAGCGCCGTGTCCGCCAACCCTTTCCGTGCGCCATGGGTGGAGTTGAAATATTCAAGCACCGACAGGCCTTCTTTAAAGTTGGACAGAATCGGCGTCTCAATAATCTCACCCGACGGCTTGGCCATCAGACCGCGCATCCCGGCCAGCTGTTTCATCTGGGCAGGCGAGCCACGCGCTCCCGAATGGCTCATCATGTAAACCGAATTCACCGGTTTCTCGCGGCCGCTGTCTTCGTAATGCACGGCAGAAATCCGGTCCATCATTTCCTTGGCGATGATATCGGTACATTTCGACCAGGCATCCACGACCTTGTTGTATTTCTCCAGCCTTGTGATGAGACCGTCCTGATACTGGGTTTCAAATTCGCGCACCAGATCGGCGGTTTCCGTAACAAACTTCTCCTTGGTTTCAGGGATCACCATGTCGTCCTTGCCGAAGGAAATCCCCGCCTTGAACGCCTGGTTGAATCCAAGTCCCATGATCCGGTCGCAGAAAATCACCGTGTCTTTTTGCCCGCAGGAACGGTACACCGCATCGATCAACCCGGTAATCGCCTTCTTGGTCAAAAGCTGATTAACAAGATCGAATTTCAAGCTATGGCCGCGCGGCAATAAATCACCCATCAACATGCGGCCCGGCGTCGTGTCGTGCACTTCAATGGTCTCATTGCCGTCGGCGGCGATAATCTTGAAGCGGCCCTTAACCTTGGCATGCAGGGAAACGGCATTGGCGTTCAGCGCATGTTGCACTTCATCGACACCGCCAAACAACATGCCTTCGCCCGGCTCCTTGTCGCGCATGATGGTCACATAATACAGACCCAGCACGATGTCCTGCGATGGCACAATAATCGGTGTGCCGTTGGCCGGATGCAGAATGTTATTGGTCGACATCATCAAAACGCGCGCTTCAAGCTGAGCTTCCAGCGACAACGGTACATGCACAGCCATTTGGTCGCCGTCAAAGTCGGCGTTAAAGGCAGCGCAAACAAGCGGATGCAGATTGATCGCCTTGCCCTCGATCAGAACCGGCTCGAATGCCTGAATGCCGAGCCGATGCAAGGTCGGCGCCCGGTTGAGCATAACCGGATGCTCGCGGATAACCTCATCAAGCACGTCCCAGACTTCCGGCTTTTCCTTCTCGACCAGTTTTTTGGCTTGTTTGACAGTCGCCGCCTGGCCAAGCATTTGCAGCCGCGCATAGATAAACGGCTTGAACAATTCAAGCGCCATTTTCTTCGGCAGCCCGCATTGATGCAATTTCAATTCCGGTCCCACCACGATTACCGAGCGGCCCGAATAGTCAACGCGCTTGCCCAGCAGGTTCTGGCGGAAACGGCCCTGCTTGCCTTTGAGCATATCAGCAAGCGATTTCAGCGGCCGTTTATTGGCGCCAGTAATGACGCGGCCACGGCGCCCATTGTCGAACAACGCATCGACGGATTCTTGCAACATGCGCTTTTCGTTGCGGATAATAATATCGGGCGCACGCAGCTCCATCAGGCGTTTCAGCCGGTTGTTGCGGTTGATCACCCGGCGGTACAGATCATTAAGATCGGACGTGGCAAAGCGGCCGCCATCAAGCGGCACCAGCGGACGCAATTCGGGTGGGATGACCGGAACAACGGTCATGACCATCCATTCAGGCTTATTGCCAGACTCGATAAACGCTTCGACGACCTTGAGCCGCTTGGCCAGTTTTTTGGGCTTCAGCGCCGTTGTGGCTTCAGCAATCTCCTGGCGCAATCGCTCGGCAATCGACGGCAGATCCATACCCATCATGATTTCGCGAATGGCCTCAGCGCCAATGCCGGCGGTGAAGCTGTCAGGTCCGAACTCGTCGATCGCCGCATTATACTGCTCTTCGTTCAAGAGCTGCTTTTCCGTGAAAGTGGTTACGCCCGGCTCGATGACGATATGACTTTCGAAATAAAGCACGCGCTCCAGATCTTTCAGCGTCATATCCATCAAGAGACCAATGCGCGAGGGCAACGACTTCAAGAACCAGATATGAGCAACGGGCGCGGCCAGTTCGATAATGCCCATGCGCTCGCGGCGCACTTTGGCAAGCGTAACTTCAACGCCGCATTTTTCGCAGATCAGGCCCTTATACTTCATGCGCTTATATTTGCCGCACAAACATTCATAGTCCTTGATCGGGCCAAAGATGCGCGCACAAAACAGTCCATCACGTTCAGGCTTGAATGTGCGATAATTGATGGTTTCGGGTTTTTTAATCTCGCCAAACGACCAGGAGCGGATGTCCTCCGGGCTGGCGATGTTGATCTTGATCTGGTCGAATGTGGGAACCTGGGATTGCTGCTTAAAAAGGTTCGTGATCTCGTTCATTTTGTTCTCCTGCGCTGCGGCGGGCCATACCGCACTCGCTTTAGAAACCGGACACTGGCCTGTCCGCTATCATTAATCTGTCCAAAGTCTTCACTTGTTCCCGGGGCGGCAAGGAGCGACCTTGCGCATTAACACCTGAAACACATTGCGTTGCCGTAGCGCGTCAGTCCAAACGAACAGTTGTGCGGCGGCTGATCGGGGTGCCATCAAGGCCGCCCCGATCTTAGTCACTCAGCGCTGACGCTATTCGGCGGCAGGCAATTG
>JAJRRE010000232.1 GCA_024279745.1 Alphaproteobacteria bacterium | reverse complement strand
TCATGCGGTCACCGCCAGCGCTGCCTGGGAAGAGTTCTGCAAAAATCCCTCGCCGATTGTTGTCGGTGCTGTTCAGGGCGCGTCGTGCTATGGCCCTGCTTATGAATTTGCCATGATCATGGACACGGATTTGCGCCGCCGTAAGATTCGCGATCAGGTTCCCATGACGTTTGTCACCGCCGAGCCTTATGTCGGCCATCTGGGGCTTGACGGTGTCGGCGATACCAAGGGCCTGCTGGAATCAGCGATGCGTGACCGGCATATCAAATGGATCACCAACGCCAAGGTCGACCGGGTTGAGCCGGGCAAAATGCATGTCACCGAAATGGACGACACCGGCGCCCCTAAAATCGTGCATGAGCTGCCGTTCGGCTATTCCATGATGCTGCCGGCGTTCCGCGGCATTCCGGCAATGATGGGCCATGAAGGGCTGGTTAATCCGCGCGGCTTTATCGTTGTCGACAAGCATCAGCGCAACCCGACATATCACAACATCTATTCGGTTGGTGTGTGTATTGCCATTGCACCGCCCGTGGCGACCCCGGTGCCGACCGGTGTGCCCAAGACCGGCTATATGATCGAGAGCATGGTCACCGCAACGGCGCATAATATTGGCGAAACGCTGAAGGGCAAAGAGCCGAGCGCGGTTCCCACCTGGAATGCGTTCTGCCTGGCTGACTTTGGTGACACCGGCATTGCCTTCGTCGCACAGCCGCAGATCCCGCCGCGCAATGTCAACTGGTCGTCGGAAGGCAAATGGGTGCATCTTGGCAAAATCGCTTTTGAGAAATACTTCATGCGCAAAATTCGCAAAGGTCAGTCCGAGCCGTTCTATGAAAGATATGTGCTTGGTATGATGGGCCTGAAGAAGAAGAAATAGCCGGGCATCGCTGTTTGGACAGGATTAATAATTGCCGGGGCGGGTTGTGGACACCACAGGCCCGCCCTTTTTTCTGGTTGGCGTGTGACTATAGAGCTGGCAACGACGTCAGAATTAAAGAGCCGCCAGATGGTCAGCTCGCAGGGGCAGCAGAGGCAGCAGAGGCAGCAGGGGCAGAACGCAGCGCCACAGGGCTAGAGGGCTAGCCCTTAGCGCAACAACACCGCCTCGCACATCAGGCCGGGGCCAAATGCCATCACCACGCAGGGCATTGGCGCCTTGGCTTGGCGCAGCCGTTCAAGAATAAACAAGATCGTGGCTGACGACATATTGCCAAAATTCTTCAGCACATCCCACGAGACATCCAGAGCATCTTCGGGCAATACCAACGCCTGCCCGGCAGCGCTTAAAATACTCGGGCCGCCCGGATGCACGGCCCAGCTTTCGATGTCGTCGATCCTGAGATCATTTTGCGCCAGCCAGGGTGTAATCCATTCCGCCAGATTAGCTTTGACCAGGCGCGGGACGACGGGGCTCAGCCCCATGATAAAACCATGATCGCGGATATGCCAGCTCATCGCGTCCTGACTATCCGGCACCAGATAAGAGCTGGTGCTTGCAATGGTCCAGCCTGAGCTTGAAACGATGGCATCGCCATCGTCGGTACTGCCGCCGTCGCTGCCGCCGTCGTTGCCGTCGTTGCGGCCGCTGGCGCCGCTGCGCCCGCTGCGGTCGTTACCGCCGCTGCTATGTCCAACGGCTGCGGCAGCGCCATCGGCGAACAGGGCATTGGCCATGGAATTCTTCAGCTCATGACCATAGTGATAATGCAAAGTGCACAGCTCGACGGAGCAAAGAAGTATGCGCGCATTGGGATCGGCATGAGCAAACCCGTTGGCCGTGCGTAATCCGTTTATCGTGCCCTGACAGCCCATGAAACCGATCTGCGCCCGCTGGGTGGTTGCCGGCAGATCAAGCGCGCTCATCAGTTTAATGTCGATGCCCGGTGCGTAAAAGCCGGTGCAGGTTACGGTTACCAGATGCGTGATATCGCGCGGGTCGATACCGCTTGCGGCCAGGGCTCTGCGCGAGGCCAGCAGGGCCAGCGGAAATGCCTGGTCTTCGAACACTTTCGCGCGCTCGGCCGTTGTCGGTCCTCGGTCGCCATCGAACTTTGGCGCGGACAAAAGGTCGAACTCGGGTCCCTCGCGCCACTGATCGCGCGGCTTTAAAAAACAGCAATGGCGTTTGGCAACGCGCGAGCCGCGATACAGGGCGGCGATTTTTCGATGCTGTGATCGCGGCGCCCGCATCACATGCTGCGCGACAAAAAGGGCTTCCTGCGCAGTTGCATATTGTTCAGGAACTGCCGATCCGAATCCGGTAAGGGTTAAGGCCAAGTTTTCTCTCCTGTAAGGACGGCGCATGACTGGCACGAGGTGCAGCTGATGGAGATCACGATTACGGCTTTGTCCTTGATGACAATGACCATGATGGTGGTGATCAGAATGGGAAGTATGATCATGATGAGGCCGGGGCATTGAGAGCGCGAATGAGCGGCGCGGCAAGCTGCGGCATTAAGGCGAGTGAAGCTGTGCCGATACTGACGGCCCAGTTGTGGCGCAGGGCTTTTACGATAGGGCGGCAGCGGGCCTGCGCAGCGCCGATATTGCGCCGATGCCAAAGCAGCCATTGGCTGGATAAGACTTGCGGCCAATCGTCGATGCCAGCGTGAATGATGTCAGCTGCTTTGGCGCCCGAGCTGATGGCCCAGGCGAGACCCTCTCCCGTGAACGGCTCAACATAGCCAGCTGCATCGCCGGCGATAATAAAGCGCCGACCGCCAGCGGGGTTGATTTGCCGGGTTAGTTGCGCTGTGCCGCGCCAACGGGCGCCGTGAAAGCCCGCCGGTAAATCGTGGCCATTAGCGCGCAGGATCGAAGCAGCTGCCCAGGCAAGGCCGCCGTTCTCTTTAATGAAATTTGCATCCAAAGATGCGGCAAGTGCTATGCGGTTATCTTCAAGGCGCGCCATGCCGACATAGCCGCCCGCACTGACACACATATCTACGACGCCGGGATCGGATCTGATTGGGGTTGCAGCATTGCCGGTTAATAGTGTGCCGCCACCAATCCGCGAGCCGGACCAGATCGACAATCGTCCCGGTTCGCCAAAATCGGATAATGGCTTGGCCCCCAGACCTGTCGCGATAAGCAAAGCGCGGGCATGGACGGTGCCGTGCTCATCGCCATTGGAGACGCCGACGCTCCAGCCGCCAGTGGTTTTTTTGCAAGGTTTCGCCGTAATGCCCTCAACCAATTGCGCGCCGCACTCGCGCGCGGCATAGGCCAATGCCTGATCGAGGGCGTTGCGCGAGATCGCCATGCCGCCGGGCAGGGGCAGAGTTATCGACCGCTTTGCGCAATGCAGGGTCAATTGTTCGAGCGGCAACGCGCCTAGTCGGGCAGGAAGTTCGCCCAGGCCCATCCGGGATAACTCAGTGATAGCGCGCCCATTCAGGCAGCCACCGCACACTTTGTAGCGAGGAAAGCGCGCACGTTCTAGCAGCAACACATCACGCCCCTTGCGCGCCAAACCTGCGGCGGCAATTGCCCCAGTTGGCCCGGCGCCGAGTATAACAACATCATATAGGCGTGGCTGCGGTAAAGCTTGCCGGTCTTGAGCAGGTTCAATCATTTTGCCGCTCCCAGTTCATCATCATGCGAAACGGAAAGCGTTTGGCGATATCATAACGCCCTGGGATGTCCGCCTGGCGTGCGGCTGCGCTCATCAGCTCATCGGCTTCAATCGGCGTGAATGCCGCTTCAACGGAGCGCGGGCCATCAATCCGGCACACATCGTTGCACGCCAATAATCGCACGCCCCAATAGGCCGTCAGATAGCCGAGCGGGCTGCGCACGAGATCTTGAATTATGACGCGGTCGCGTGTCTGCCGCATCGCATTGGCGAGAAAGCTGACGGCGGCGGCTTTGGGCAAATGATGCAGAAACAGCGTGCACATGATCACGTCATAGTCGCTCGGCAGAGGGTGGGCGAGCACATCATGGGAGAAGAATGTAACATCGGCTTTTGCGCGCGCGGCGTGATCGGCGGCATAACTCAGTGCCAGCGGGCTGATATCGCAGCCGGCAATTTCAACGTCTATTCCAGCGCGCCGCGCACGGTGCCATAAGCTCACGGCAACATCGCCGCCGCCCGAGCCGACATCAAGCACGCGCAAGGGGCGGCCTGGATGTTTGCGTGCTTTCATTTGTGCTGCTGCTGCGATGCCTGGCCATAACAGCCGCGTTGTGGCGGTGGCAATGTTTACCCGCCGCAGTCCGTTCAAGGCGCCCGTGAACCGCTCAGGTGCAATATGCGGATCGTCCATCACTTCGCCCTGGCGATACCGCTGGCGCAAGTCTGGTGGAAATACTCGAATGAACGACATCAGTGAAAGTCCCATTGGTTTTAACGGTAACGATGTGTGGGCCTGTCAGGCGGGCAAGCCTGTAAGGCGATTGCGGCTACGGCTACGGTTACGGCAACAGTTGCTCGACGGTTTCTCGACAGTTACTGCGACGGCTACTGTGGATTTGGCCGGGCGCATGAAAGAGATACGAATAAGCCGCGCGCAAAGTTTCATGGTCGGCAGCGCGCAAGGCCTGGTCCCTTCACAGAGTAGGCGCACTCAAGGGAGGTGTAATGGCGGCACTGCCAGTGCAAGCTTTTGTGATCGGCCCAATCGAGGTTGCGCGGGAGCCCTGCTTGGCCCGCAAAAGAACGGCAGTCAACCGTGTCAAATTTGTTGAACTTCTTTCTTTGGAAAACGGGCAGCATTTCGCCGAGCCCGACAGACTCTGCTGGCTCAAGTTTGGTCAATGGATTAACTGGTTTTGCTAACGTTTGAGCGGGGTTGATGTACCAGTGTTGTGCTGTGGCATTGCAGTCTCCCGGTGCCGAGCAAGGTCTCATCGCAGGGATGCGTGGATACGCTGATGTGGCGTCGCAGCCGACGCGGCGTCGCAGGAATTGTCATGATGTCGATATGGAAAATCCAGCCAAATTTCCTGACTTGACTTTTCATAGTTAGTGATTAATTACTAACTATGCGGCCGGCTGTGTCCAATCCAGCCAACTGAGATGAGGCTTGAACATGCCTGGCTGTCACGGATCAACGTGCGGGTCACTGGTGCAAAATATGCGGCCGCTGTGTGATCTCGCGATGCAATCAATAAAGCATTGCCCTCAAATATAGCTGAAGGAACGCAGCGGCTCATAGCCGGGAACAAATTAAACAGATCGGCCAAGAAGGCTGATAACGATCTAAAACAGGGAAATAAACAGAGTGAAAACTTTAATTACAAAACTGACTGTCGCGGCGCTCATCGCCGGTTTCGCAAGCGTATCTTTATGGGCGTCTGGCGGTAAAGCCGTTGCCGCCGACGATGCGCGCACACCGATTTATCTGTCGGCGCCTGAGCGCGCTGCCGTGCTTGGCGAAATGCGCAGCTTCCTCGAAAGCCTGCAAGCCATGACCACAGGTCTTGCAGAAGGTGACATGAAAGCGATTACCGCCAGCGCCTCCATGTCGGGTATGAAGGCGGCCAAAGCCGTTCCGGCGCCATTGATGAAGAAACTACCAATGGAATTTCGCAAGCTTGGTATGGTGACTCATAACGCGTTCGACGAGATCGCCAGTGAAGCCCAGGAGCTTGGCGACAAAAAATTGCTGTTGACCAAAATTGGCGATCTGATGAGCAATTGCACCACCTGTCATGCGAGCTATCGCTTCGAGCTTGAAGGCTCCAAATAAAGCTTGCCAGAGGATCCAGTGCTGCACGCCAAGGCTGGCGGCACTGGGGCTATTCAAGTCGATGAGTTTATTTGACGGGGGAGTTAAGTAGCAAGGTGGTCCTTGAATGAACCGACCAACAGGAAAGGGTATGTAATGACACAGGCAGGATCTTATAGCGCTGCAACGAGACCGCGTCTTGCCCGTTGGTTTGCGATTTTTGCAATCGTGTTCGGCGTTATGACGTTGATCTCCGGCGGTTCGGTATTGTTTGGGCCGGACCAGGCGCGACTCGATGCCGGCAATTATGTGCCGTTCGTGCTGTGGTTCAACTTCGGCGCCGGCTTTGCTTATATCCTTGCCGGGATCGGCCTTTTTATCTGGCGCCAATGGGCCGCCGCATTGACGGTTCTAATTGCGCTATCGACCCTCCTGGTGTCAGCGGCCTTCGCTTTTCACATCTGGCAGGGCGGCGCTTATGAAATGCGCACGGTTGCAGCTATGGTCCTGCGCAGTGCGGTCTGGATCACCATAGCCGCCTATGCGCGCGCCGCCTGGAATAAAGACCTCGCCGGTCAAACAGGTTGAGCCGCTGTGACTGTCATAACGTAGACCTGCGTACTTGAGTTTGATCCCGTAGCGAGCTGGAGCTTAAGCCAGCCAATCGTGCAGCAAGGACCATCAACCGGCTTTTGCGCGGTCAAACTAAATTTTTAAAATCCAAACATAATGGAAAGGCAACAACTCATGTCTTCAATTCGAACTTTGCTTGTAGTAATTGCGCTCTTCTCAAACGCCATGCCAGCGTTGTCTGCATCTACTGACACCTTGACCAAGGAGCAGATTGCACAGCAAATCATCGGCAAAACCCTGAACGCCAGGCGAATGGGCTTGTCAGTGCGCATCTTCTATAACAGCAATGGAACTGTTACGATGAAATTTCCGCTGATGTCGGGCGCGGGGACTTGGGCCTATCAGGGCGACGGGCTGTGCATGACATTGACGAGTGGGCCCAAGCGCGGCAAGACCTGCGTTACATTTGAATATCTGGGCGGCACAAGGTATCGCAATTCACAAGGCATTGAATTTGATGTTGCTCGGTAGAAGAATTTTAAGGGAAATGAACGGCACCAATGGCGACACGCACCAGAAAGTCGGCGCCAGAGCGTAAAAGTGAAATCATCGTAGCCGCGTTGCGGCTGGCCGCGGAGATCGGGCCTGATCGGTTAACGACGGAGGCATTAGCCCGCGAGGTCGGCATTTCGCAGGCGGGTATATTCCGCCATTTTCCCACCAAAGCAGATATCTGGGATGCGGTTGCAGAACATATTGGCAAAATGCTGCGCGAGAAAGCCGCCGCCAATAAAAATATTGCCGGCTTGCCGGTCGACCAGTTGCGCAAATTTGTGTGTGGACATCTTGGGTTTTTGGAAACGACGCCGGCCATTCCTGCCATTTTGTTCTCGCGCGAATTACATGCCAGCAATGATAAACTGCGTGCTTTTTTCGCCGGTCTGATCGCAAGCCGGCAGCGCCACTTTGCCAAGCTGATTCAGGCGGAAATCGACGCCGGGCGTTTTAAGGCGGGCCTCAGTGCCGATGATGCGGCTTATTTAATTTTGGCGCTGATCCAAGGCCTGGCTATGCGTTGGTCGCTCAATGCGCGCAGCTTTGATCTGGTCGAGGAAGGACGGCGTTTGCTGGAGCTACAGCTGGCAGGATTTGCTGTTACAGCTTGAGAGTAAATAACGGTTGCGCGCCAATTGACGGCGTTTGTTTCAGCCCAGACATTGGCGATTTGTAAGGGCGGACTGAGGGGGCTGTTCGATTGTTTGGGCGCGTCGGCAGGCATAGGTTTCAAGGCTCGAATCGAAATTTTTGATAAACAAATCATCGAGGATATGAACCGACAACACAGTCATTAAAAAGCTTTCAGCAACTTTGCGGAAGCTTGAGCCAAAAGGCAAAACACTGTGTAGTCGGCGCATGGCTTGAACGGAAACTGGACGAAATACTCCTGCCGCTTTTACCGCGTCCGGCGACAACCAGCGCCTTGCCTGCTCGCCGTCAAACAGTCCCTTGCCGGCCGAAGACGGGGCGACGAAAATCCTCTTATAACGATTGGCGACACGCGGCGGCATTCTTTTGGCCAGCGCGCCGCGGATCAAGGTTTTGCTTTGTTTGCCGACATGATAATGCGCCGGCAGGCTCCACAAAAGATCAACCACACGCTTGTCGAGAAACGGCAAGCGCCCTTCGATACTATTGGCCATTTCCGAGCGGTCGCCTAAGAAGGACAGATTATAAATCGCCATTTCCGTAACCGCCGAGGTATAGCGCGACAGGCTCATATCATCGAGACGCCGGGCACCAGGGTGATTAAGGTCGATCCAATCGAGAAGCTGGCCGGCTGGATTACTCATGGTCGCGGCTGCAAAATCCCGGTTGAGCATGTTCTTCATCAGATCTTCGAAGATTGCTGCACGCTGTGCTGCATATGGAATGCCGGCATTCGAGGCGCCAGCAAGCCTGTTGCGTTTGGCGGCTGTGGCTAATGTCAGTACGCCATCCTCAGGCCCGTTATGGGACAAAAATTCTTTCATCGCCCGGCGCCCGGCTTTGTCCTGCACGGCGGACAATAATTGCGCATGACGATAATAGGCATAGCCGCCATGAATTTCGTCGGCGCCCTCGCCCGATAAAATAACCTTTACCCGTTTCGACGCGCGGCCGGACAGACATAGTTTCGCAGTTCCGTGGGTGTTGACCACATTAGATTCGTTATGCCAGATCGAGCGGGCAAAGTGATGATCCAGATCACCTTCGCCAACCGGTTCGATGTCGTGGGCAAAGCCAAACTTTCGCGCGGCAAATGCAGCGTCATCCGCTTCGCCATATCCCGCTTCGTTAAACCCGATGGTAAAGGCGGTATGGTCGGCGCTTGAGTTTTCGCGCATGACGGCGCCAAGTAAATTAGAATCAACACCGCCGGAAAGATAAACACCAACATCCACGTCGCCGTGCAGCCGGTCCCGAACAGCCGAACTAAAGGCTTCTTCAAAAGCATCTTGCGCGCCGGTCGGGTCCAGATGAGAGCTGCCGACCTGCTGCGGGTCGAGAATTGCATGGCGGCGTGTAACGATGTCGCCCGCCGCGTCTATCAACATCATTGAACCGGGCAGGACGGATTTAACGCCGGCAAACATGGTCTCATCGGGTAGTAACACGCCGTGAATGCGCCGGTTTAAAACCTCTAAATCAAAGCGCCGCTCAATCATCGGGTGTGCGAGCAGGGACTTGATTTCGGACCCAAACAGGAACAAACCATCGCGAATGGCATAGAAAAGTGGTTTCACGCCAAATCGGTCGCGGGCAATCAGGAAAGTTTTGTCGCGTGCATCGAACATGACAAAGGCAAATTCGCCCTCCAGCCGGGCAACGAAGTCTGCGCCATCGCGTAAGTACAGCGCAAGAAGAACCTCGGTATCGCTGGTTGAATGAAAGCGGTAACCGCCCTCGCCCAACTCATCGCGCAGGCGTTTAAAACCGTATATTTCGCCGTTAAAAACAATCGTGACCTGCCCGCAAGAGCTGTGCATTGGCTGGCGGCCATGGGCCAGATCGACAATCGATAAACGCGAATGCAAGAAAACGGCGCGGTTATCACCTTCCAGCCAGCCGCGGCAATCGTCTGGCCCGCGATGCAAAATGGCGTCGATCATCGGCCAGGATCGCTCAAGGTTGGCAGGAACAAATTTTGTAAGGGCGATCTCGCCTGCAATGCCACACATAGTATTCTTGTTCCAATTCCAACTGCCCGGTCACTCTATCGAGTATATGCTCATAGAATGGCTTATAAAGCGTTGAGCCTGGATATATACATTTTAATAATTTGATTAATCTTTGTTTTGTAAAATTATTAATTTCCCTCAGCAATAAGTAGGAGATTGAAACCTGCACATCTGAATTAACCGGCGCCGCGCGAATTAAAAATAAGGTTGGAGTAATTTCAACGTAGTACAATCGCAAATTGAATAAGCCTAGTTCTGCGTAAGCGCTTTGTAAGGTCAAGCCTGTTAAAATTCGCGGTCACATCCAAAAGCCAGATGCGCAACAGTTGCGCGGCCCTGCCTGGCCACCGCTCGCTTCCGTCCCGCGTGACCCCGCCCGCGTGACCCCGCCTGCCTGATCCTGCCAGCCTGACCCTGTTTGGATTTGCAGCTGTTTTATTTATGCCGTTGAATTTTGCGGCGTTGCTGCTGCTGCTGCTGCTGCCGCTAGCGGCCAATGCTGGACCGACAAAAATTCCTGCTCAATGGAAAAAAGTTGTCGATTTCCAATTTCAATACAGCTGTATTACAGCTGATCTCAGCATTCTGTAAGCTTCAAAAAGCTATCATGCGCTGGCAAGTGCATTGCTGAATAGTGCAGCAATTTTGCAGACGGGTTTGGGAAGGTGGGGCCTTTTAAATGCACACAACGATGGGCAGTAAAGACAACGGCACGCTGCGTTCTGACGCCGAGGCGCCCACGCGCCGCGCCAATATGCAGACCAAATTGTCGCACTCACCTGAGCAACAAACAGGGCAAGCAGCTGGCACAACAGCGTTTGTAGTATCTGCATACGCCAACGCCAACGCCAACACCAGTTTAGAAAAATCAAAATCAGCATCAACCGCAGGCGCCATGCTCATTTGGGATCTGCCACTCAGACTATTCCATTGGCTATTGGTCGGCGCCGTTACCGTGGCGGCAATAACTGGGTTCCTGGCGCCGGAATGGTGGCTGGATGTCCATAGCTGGGCCGGTTACACGATCGGTTTCCTTGTGATTTTCCGTGTTCTTTGGGGATTGTGGGGAACGTTTTACGCGCGTTTTCGCAGTTTCATTTTCCCCGTCGACGAGACGCTTGCACATTTGCGAGCCCTGGCGCAGAAAAAACCGGGACATTATAAGGGACACAACCCGGCAGGCGCCCTGATGGTGTTTACATTGCTCGGCACATTGATCGCTTTGACCGTTAGCGGATTGATCATCCTCGGCGGGCAGGAAAACATCGGCGTTCTGGCTGGATATGTTTCCTTTGCCACCGGGTCTGGCGCCGTGGAATTCCATGAAATACTGGCATTTGGCCTGCTTGGATTAATCGGCGCGCATTTGGTTGGCGTGTTGATCGAAAGTCTACTTAGTCGCGAAAATCTGGTGCGGGCCATGATTGATGGACGAAAATCCGTCTCGCCAGTACACGCGCAATCCTGCGTTGGACACGCCGACACCAGCGCCGTTAATCAACGCGAGTTACCGCCTGCAAAGCGAGTTTGGGCCCGTGCAATCTCAACTGTGTTGATGGTCTTATTGGCGGGCAGCGGCGCCGCCTGGGCCTTGTTGAAAACGCCGCCGAATGGGTATGTCGCCATGCCGGCAAATAAAACCTATGCCAGCGAATGTGGTGATTGTCATCAAGCCTATCATCCAAGTCTGCTGCCGGGCAGTTCGTGGAAGAAGTTAATGGCGGGGCTTGAAGATCATTTTGGCGAAGACGCGTCGCTTGACGATGAGTCAGCAAAAGAAGTTTACGCATTTCTTAGGCGCTATGCATCGGATAAATGGGACAGCGAGGCAGCGAATAATCTGCGCCAGGTTGCAACCAAGAACCCGATCACAATTACCGCCACGCCCTATTGGCAGCGCCGCCACAAGGACATCGGCAAATCCGTGTTCGCGCAAAAAAGATCGGCACCAAAGGCAATTGTGTTGCCTGCCACAAAGATGCGATGAGCGGTCATTTCGACGATGTCAATATCGCAATTCCGCAACCAGAGTTGAACAAGATCAATCATAAAGCCAGCAACTTTACTTCCAGCATGGCGGTTCAACCAGCACTTTTATCAAGCGGTGTCATACCAAGCGATACCATGCACGAACAAGATCCCAAGAATGGTGATGTTGCGAGGGAGTAGGGCAAAGTAAACAACCGCATTTATCAGAAAATTAACAGTTTGGCAGATCGTCAAATTGAAACCTTAGAGGAAACAAAAAATGAAATCATGGAATGGTGTGAGCGCAGTGCTTGCGGTGTTGTATCTGTCGTTTGTGTTGACCCCGGCTCCAGCGGCCGCGGGCCCGGCTCAGGATCAAATTTTAAAACATTATCAGGATTTGGCGGGCGCTGATGTGACGTTCTCCGCAGATCGCGGTAAAGAATTTTTTATGGCCAAGCATACCGGCGGCAAACCTAAATCACCGTCCTGCACCTCATGCCATACAAAATCGCCTTTGAAATCAGGTAGAACGCACGCCAATAAAAAAATTGCACCGATGGCTTTGTCTAAAACCAAAGACCGTTATAGCGAACTGAAAAAAGTGAAAAAATGGTTCCGCCGCAATTGCCGCTCCGTTTTGGGCCGCGAATGTTCACCGCAGGAAAAAGGTGACTTCCTGGTTTACATGATGGGCCAGTAAAACGCTGAGCTTCGGTAGAACTTTAATGAAATATACAAAAGGAGTAAGTCGTTGAAACGAACACTTATACTCACGGCCCTGATCGCGTTTGTCGGCGCGGCCGTTACGGTTGACGAAAGTCAGGCGCGCAGAATAAAAAACAAATTGGTGAAGTCGGAATGCGGCGAGTGCCATATGGCGTTCCAGCCGAGCTTTTTACCGGCAGAATCCTGGCGGATCATCATGGACGATCTGGAGAACCATTTCGGTGATGATGCGTCGGTGGACGAAAAAGATGCTGTCGCGATTACCAATTATCTGGTGAAGCACGCAGGGCGCAAACGTCGGCGCAAAAAGGGTCAGCCGCCTTTGCGGATCACCAAATTGCGCTGGTTCGTGCGCGAGCATAATCACGAAGTCTCACGCCGCGCCAAACGCCGTGCGGGTACAATGTCGAACTGTACCGCCTGTCATCGCGGCGCAGATAAAGGCTATTATGACGACGATTGATGCAGCGCGTTATTCGGTTCTCGTTTGGCGCATCGTGCCTGGCCGACTATAATAGTAACCGGTGTCCTTTAATTTAAATTAGGGCGCCGGTTTTTTTGCGTCGCCTCGCTGACAATGATAAAGTGCTGAGCTATGCTCGAATGACAAATGCGGCGCAGTCTAAATCATAGAATAAGCGAAAGAAACAGCTTCCGTGAATCAGCAGCGCAATCAAACTGAGTGGAAAATTCGCAACGCCAAAGTCAGCGAAGCCGAATTATTGACCGCGCTGGCCCTGCGCTCAAAAGCATCCAATGGCTATGACGCGACCTTCATGGCGCAATGTGTTGAGGAGTTATCCGTTGACGGGGCGGCGATAGCAGCAGGCGACACTTGGCTGGGCGAAACTGAGGCTGGGCAAATTGGCGGTTTTGTGCAGTTCGGCACAAAGGACAATGCGGCAATTGTTGAGGCCCTGTTTATCGAACCGGCTGCGCAAGGCTCCGGGCTTGGTCGCCAGCTTTGGCAGACGCTGGAAATTCGCGCCTGGGAGGCGAACCTGCAGCGCATTTTGGTGGATAGCGACCCGAACGCTGTGCCGTTTTATCACGCAATGGGGTGCCGCAAAATTGGTGACACACCGTCGGGCTCAATTCCTGGACGGCTATTGCCTGTGCTTGAAAAGCGGCTGAAAGCATAGTCGCTAAAGAGTTTGGTTTATCGTTTCTAATACCAATTGGCTATCGGCACCATATTCAATCGATACCGGAATTAGAGTCCCAGCACATCCATCATTGAAAATAGACCCGGGCCTTTCGGCGCGCCCTTGTTGAATCCCCACAAAGCGGCTTTGACCGCACCCCTGGCATAAATCCCGCGATCGGCGGACCGATGAGTTAGTTCAATCCGCTCGACATCAGAGACGAACATCACCGTATGCTCGCCAATCACCGAGCCGCCGCGCAAGGTTGCAAATCCGATATCGCCCGGCTTGCGCGCGCCAGTATGACCATC
>JAJRRE010000231.1 GCA_024279745.1 Alphaproteobacteria bacterium | reverse complement strand
GCCCGGATTTGTGTAGGATGCGGCCAAATCCAACGCTGACAAAGCCAATTTAGGGAAGTTACAGGACATGACAGGCGCAACCCAGGACCCCGCCGTCCCGGTAGGAACGTTAATGCAGGGCAAGCGAGGCCTCATCATGGGCGTGGCCAATAGCCGGTCCATCGCCTGGGGTATTGCCAGGGCCTGCCACGCGCAAGGTGCTGAGATCGCACTGACCTATCAAGGCGACGCGCTCAAAAAACGGGTCATTCCGCTCGGTGAGAAATTGGGGTCCGATCTGGTGCTGCCGTGCGATGTCACCGATGCCGCGTCGATGGATGCGGTTTTTGCCACCATCAAAGAAAAATGGGGAAAACTGGATTTCCTCGTTCATGCCATTGCCTATGCCGACAAGAGCGAGCTCGACGGGCGCTATGTCGACACCACCGAGGCCAACTTCACCAAGTCCCTGTCGATCTCATGCTATTCGTTCACGGCACTGGCCAACCGGGCGGAAAAACTGATGAGCGACGGCGGCTCAATGGTAACGCTGACCTATTACGGCGCCGAAAAAGTCATGCCCCATTATAATGTCATGGGCGTTGCCAAAGCGGCGCTGGAAGCCTCCGTGCGCTATCTGGCTTCGGATCTGGGCAAACAGAATATTCGCGTCAATGCCATCTCGGCCGGGCCCATCAAGACGCTCGCCGCCTCCGGCATTTCCGACTTCCGCTATATCCTGAAATGGAACGAATATAACTCGGCGTTGCGCCGCACCGTGACCATTGAAGAAGTTGGCTCAGCCGGTCTTTACTTGCTGTCCGATCTGGGACGCGGCGTAACCGGCGAAATTCATCATGTCGATGCGGGCTATCATACGCAAGGCATGAAGAACGAAGATGCGCCCGATATTTCTGTGACCTGAAGCTTCGAGCATCGGGCGGGCGACAATCGCCCCTTGTTCCTGTGACCGCTCAATCCAGTCCTTTACCTTGCGATCGATCATTTGAGATAGACGGCACGCGCGATATGCTAAGCTCGCCAGCAACAGTCTCAATTGTTCCTTGCCCCCTCACGCCCCTTATGAATTTCCCACCACCGGCTCGCGCCGCAATGAGTGTCCACGCCATGAGTTACACCGTCCGCCCCGGACTAACCCTTTATTTCGTTCGCCACGGCCAGACCAATTGGAATATTGAAGGGCGCCTACAAGGGCGCATGGATAAACCCCTCAATGATACTGGCCGGGCGCAGGCGGCGCGCAATGGCCAGGCGCTTGAGACAAAGCTGGGGCGTGCCGAAGAGTTTGACTTCATCGCCAGCCCAATGGCCCGCACCTGTGAGACTATGGAAATAGCACGCACCCAAATGAATCTGCCGCCGCAGGATTATCGCTGCGAGGATCGCCTCAAGGAAATCAGTTTCGGCGATTGGGAAGGCCACACCCTGGCGGAAATCGAGGTGAGCGACCGCGCTGGTAATGCCGCGCGCGCCGCCGATAAATGGGGCTGGGTGCCGCCCAATGGCGAGAGTTATGAAATGCTTTATCACCGCGTCGGCAGCTGGCTTCAGAGCCTCACGCGCAATAGCGTGATCGTCTCCCATGGCGGCGTCATGCGCGCTTATCGCCTGGTGCTACAGCCAGATCTTGACCGTCAGGAAGTGCCGCATATGGATGTGCCGCAAGACAAGGTCCTGTGTTTTAGCGGCGGTCAGATCAGCTGGCTCTGACAGATGTGTCACAGATATAAGAGTTGAAATGCGCCGTCGCCGGTCATGACCAACCGGCCAAATAAAAAGGCCGGAGCAGCGGCAGCTCCGGCCCTTCTTAGTCTTGTGTCAGTCGATCGAATGATATTTGCGAAGGCTCGTCCAGCGCATGGCTCAAAGATCAATCTGATGGTGATAGCGTCTCTACCTGCCACCGACTTGGGGGGCGGTAGCGTTCGAACACGCTATCGGTTTTAAGACAAAGCTTTCGTCGGACCCTATCTCGGCTGCTCAAAAGAGCACCGTTAAACAGGCGCGGGGACCAGTGACACAAGCGGTAAATCAAACCAATTTGCTGTATCTACGCAGTGCGGCAGGCGGCCACATGATCGTCAATGCTTGCGCCCACTCCCTATTCAAGCCGTCTGTTACGCGTTACTGCGCGATACGCTGCACACAATCGGTACTTGGTGCAAAATCAATGACTTACATCCATTAACGGGACCTAAAGCCTTCAGCGCACCAAGAATCAATTAATCCAATGGTCATTCATAAGCGATTGGGGCCCCGGTTGTCATCTACAATGTTGCACTTTTGCGGGCTTGCCGCACGGCAGCGGGACTTCTAAGACTGTGATATCTGCTAAACTGTCGAGTAAGCACTAAAATTAGCGCTGCGCTGACCCAGCGCTGGCGGGTTACGCCACCCTCCGAATGAACGCTTGCCTCAACGCTTTCCTGCCTCAACGCCTTATTGTCCACGACCATTAGGAAAACTTCGATGTCGCATAACACCTTTGGCCATTTGTTTCGCGTGACCACCTGGGGCGAAAGTCACGGGGCCGCGATTGGCTGTGTCGTCGATGGTTGCCCGCCCGGCATTGCGATCACGAAAGAAGAGATCCAGGTTTTCCTCGACAAGCGCCGTCCGGGCCAGTCGCGCTACACCACCCAGCGCCAGGAACCCGACCAGGTTGAAATTTATTCCGGTGTCTTCGCCAATGACGACGGCGTTCAGGTTACCACCGGCACCCCGATTTCGCTCATCATCCAGAACAAAGACCAGCGCTCAAAAGACTACGGCGACATCAAAGACAAGTTTCGCCCCGGTCATGCGGACCTCGCCTATTATGAAAAATACGGCATTCGCGACTATCGCGGCGGCGGGCGATCCTCAGCGCGCGAGACCGCCATGCGGGTGGCCGCCGGTGCCATTGCCCGCAAGGTTATTCCCGGCCTGACCATACGCGGCGCGCTGGTGCAAATGGGACCGCATAAAATCAATCGCGACAATTGGCAGTGGGACGAGGTCAACTCCAACCCCTTCTTTTGCCCGGACAAGGACGCGGTGCAAGGCTGGGCCAGCTTTCTCGACGGTGTGCGCAAATCCGGCTCCTCGACCGGCGCCGTTATTGAGATCGTAGCGCAAGGCGCGCCTCCCGGTCTCGGCGCACCGGTTTATGCCAAGCTCGATCAGGATATCGCCAGCGCCATGATGAGTATTAATGCCGTCAAGGGTGTTGAGATCGGCTCAGGCTTTGACGCCGCCAATCTGTCGGGCGAAGACAATGCCGATGAAATTTCCCTTGGGCCCGACGGCAAGCCCGCCTATAGCGCCAATCATGCAGGCGGCATACTCGGCGGCATCTCCACCGGCCAGCCCATTGTCTGCCGCTTTTCGGTCAAGCCGACGTCTTCGATCCTGACCCCGCGCAAGACCATCGACCGGCACGGCAATGAGACCGAAATCATCACCAAGGGCCGCCACGATCCGTGCGTCGGCATCCGCGCCGTACCCGTCGGCGAAGCCATGATGGCGCTTGCACTGGCCGATCACTATCTGCGCCACCGCGGCCAGGTCGGGTAAGGGGGGCTTTCTTGGCTCGCGGGCCGCACCCACCGTTCCCTTTGGTCACTGGCCCTGCGCATGGGCGCCAAACGATTGGCGGGTCGCTTTGCTCCCGGTGGTGCTTGCCTGAGAAAACCACAGCTCTATCACAGCGCAGGCCTCTCGGTTCCAGCACTGCTCTCACCATTTGGGCACTTCGCGTCGCGACTGCGACCGGGCTGCAAGCGCAGCCCCGCGACCCGTGTCGTGCCCCGCCGGAGGGCCACTTCGCCCGTGAGGTCCAAAAAAGAACATTGTTCGCCGGGGTGCACGGTAGCAAAGCCCCGTGAACTATGGCTCCCTCTCCCCAAAGCATCAGCGCCATGGGGAGAGGGCTGGGGTGAGGGGCAGCACATTGTTCTGTGTTTGCAGCTGCCCCTCACCCCGACCCTCTCCCCGTAAAAAAACGGGGAGAGGGAGAAAACTGCCACTTGTTCGATAGGCCTGAATATTACGTGGGAACTCTCACAGCTCGGCGCTCACGGCCCGGTCCCGGCTCTCACCATTTGGGCAAGCATTCGTCGCGACTGCGACCGGGCTGCAAACGCAGCCCCGGGCCTTAGGCCCGCGCCTCGCAGGCGCAGGCGTTACCTTCAACGCCGGTGCGCGCCGTGAGAGAGTTAATGCGCCAGCACTGCCAGCAACAACAAGGCCACGATGTTGGTGATCTTGATCATTGGGTTGACCGCAGGGCCGGCTGTATCCTTGTAAGGGTCGCCAACCGTATCGCCGGTGATGGCGGCCTTGTGCGCTTCGGAGTTTTTGCCGCCGTGATGGCCGTCCTCGATATATTTCTTGGCATTGTCCCAGGCACCGCCGCCTGCCGTCATGGAGATGGCGACGAACATGCCGTTGACGATAACACCAAGCAGCATGGCACCCAGCGCGGCAAAGGCGTGCCCCGTCCCGGCGATGGATTTGATGACATAGAAGCAGACAATTGGCGACAATACCGGCAGCATCGAGGGAATAATCATTTCCTTGATCGCAGCTTTGGTCAGCATATCGACAGCCCGGCCATAGTCAGGCCGCACAGTGCCCTTCATGATGCCCGGCTCCGCCTTGAACTGGCGGCGTACTTCTTCGACAACCGCCCCGGCAGCGCGGCCAACCGCCGTCATTGCCATACCGCTGAACAGATAAGGCAACAGTCCGCCAAACAGCAGCCCGACGACGACATAAGGATTTGACAGGGCAAAGTCGACTTTCACGCCGTCAAAGAATGTGCCGGGTTCGGCGATCTCGATGAAATGCTTGAGATCTTCTGAATAGGCCGCGAACAGCACCAGCGCGCCAAGCCCGGCCGAGCCGATGGCATAGCCCTTGGTGACGGCTTTGGTGGTATTGCCGACCGCATCGAGAGCATCCGTTGTCTTGCGAATTTCCTCAGGCATCCCGGCCATTTCGGCAATGCCGCCAGCATTATCGGTGACGGGGCCGAACGCATCGAGCGCCACCACGAAGCCAGCTAACGACAACATGGCCGACACGGCGATAGCGATCCCGAACAGACCGGCAAACTGGAATGTGATGATGATACCGGCCATGATGATCAAGGCAGGCAGGGCCGTGGCTTCAAGCGAAATCGCCAGCCCCTGAATGACGTTGGTGCCGTGGCCGGTCTCTGACGCCTTGGCGATGGATTTCACCGGCCGATAGTTTGTGCCGGTATAATATTCGGTCACGACGATGATCAGTGCGGTAATTGCCAGTCCGACAACCGCGCAATAGAAAATATCAAGGCCGGTAAAGGAGACACCGCGCGCGGTGTAGGTCTGGCTCATGCCGAGCAGGCGGTCGGTCAGCGGCCAAAGCGCGATCAGCGATAGAATGCCGGTGACGAAGAAACCTTTATACAGCGCGCCCATGATCGAGGCGTTGGCGCCAAGACGGACAAAGAATGTCCCGATCACCGACGTCACAACACCAACCGCGCAAATGGCCAGCGGATAGATCATCAGATTGCCGACACCCGGCTGGCCGCTAAAATAGATCGACGCCAGCACCATGGTCGCCACAACGGACACCGCATAGGTCTCGAAAAGGTCAGCGGCCATACCGGCGCAGTCGCCAACATTATCACCGACATTATCGGCAATGGTTGCCGGGTTGCGCGGATCGTCTTCGGGAATGCCGGCTTCGACCTTACCAACCAGATCACCGCCGACGTCAGCGCCCTTGGTGAAGATGCCGCCGCCAAGACGGGCAAAGATCGAGATCAATGAGGCGCCAAAACCAAGGGCTACCAGCGCATCAATGACGGTGCGATCGGTTACGGAAAAGCCCATCACATTGGTCAGCACCGCGTAATAGCCGGCGACACCAAGCAGGGCCAGTCCCGCCACCAACATGCCTGTTACAGCACCGGCGCGAAAGGCCATCGACAATCCGGCGCCGAGGCTTTCACTGGCCGCCTGCGCCGTTCGCACATTAGCACGCACCGACACCAACATGCCGATGAAGCCGGCCAGACCGGACAGCACCGCACCGATCAAGAAGCCGCCCGCCACATATGTGCCGAGCAGGAACCAGATCAGCGCCATGATGACGACGCCGGCGATGGCGATCGTGGTATATTGGCGAGACAGATAAGCGGTCGCGCCTTCCTGGATCGCACCGGCGATCTCCTGCATTTTCTCATTGCCCGCATCGGCGCCAAGCACCGCGTGAATAGTCCCGGCACCGTAGAGCAGCGCCAGCACACCGGCGCCCAAAATCGCCCACATCACCATATCCATAATCTTAAATCCCCCATGAGGTTCAATCAGTTCAAATTTATTAAGTTGCGCAAGTTGCGCAAGCACTTCTCGATCCAGCGCACTTTGATGCGGCGCCGCAAGAGATCGAATCCGTCTTGCGAACTGTTATACGCGGCGGACCATGCCAAACTTGCCGGTGAGTTGCAATAACGTCGCAGGGGGTTTTGGACGCGAATTTCACATCAATTGGGATAACCCCGTGCCAATGGGTGGTTAATTGATGCTATTGGGGGACATCGCCGGGGGCCGCCCTGCCATGAAACCTTAAAAATGGTCCCAGCCGGTGTGCGGCAAAGGAAGCTCTGCACCGCCCGCGTCGCAAACCACCACGCTGTGCCGGTCTTCTGTGATAGTACCAATCTGCGTCACAGGAACCGCGGCAGTTTGCGCGGCGGCGGCGAATAAAGATGCCTTTTCGGGCGGCACAGTACACAGCAGCTCATAGTCATCGCCGCCGCTCAGCACCAGATTGCGCTGCTGCTGATCGGCTGCAATGATTTTGGCGACGGCATCGCACAGCGGAAGCGCCGCCAGTTCGACCTGCGCCCCGACATCTGACAGCGCGCACATCCGGCCCAGATCCTTCATCAGGCCGTCGGATATATCCATGGCAGCATTGGCATAATCGCGCAAAGCGGCGCACAAACCAGGGCGCGGGCAGGGCCGCAGATAGCTCAACAGCAGCGTGTCATGTTCAGCGGCGCTCAGCCCCCAGCGCGCGGCCAGAGAAGAATCGCGGCGCAGTTGCAGCCCGAACGCGGAGCGCCCGAGCGATCCAGAAACAAACACCAGATCCCCCGACTGCGCGCCCCCGCGCCGAACCATTGTGCCCGTTGGCAGCGTCCCGAACATGGTGATGGCGGCGCTGAACGGGCCGGGCGCTTTATCCGTATCGCCGCCTATCAGATGCAGCCCAAACGCATCTTGCGCCGCGCGCAGACCGCCGGCAAAGCCGCGCAACCAGTTGGCTTGCGGAAAGACAGGGAAAGACAGCGCCATAACATAGGCCAGCGGCTTGGCGCCCTTGGCGGCCAAGTCTGACACATTCACCGCCAGCGCCTTATAGGCAATGTCCTGCGGTGCATCATCGGCAAAGAAATGCACGCCTTCGCGGACAGGATCACAGGTTATGATCAGATCGTGCCCCGGCGGTGGGGTTAGCCGCGCGCAATCATCAGCCAAGCCAAACGCGCCTGCATAGCCTTGGCTGAGCGGCGCCAAAAAGCCTTGAATAATCTGTTCTTCAGATTGCTTGCCTTTATCGCTCATTGGGGCCTCAAAGATTAAGATAGCGCGAGCGTCAAACGGGAGGCGGGAAGGCGCTAGAGCAGGTCCGAATAAGGTGGAATCATATTTATGTAGTCGGGCTGCTCTAAGTCTTTGTTGTAGAGTCTGATTCACGATTTAAATAGAAGCCCTCGTGTACTTTGTACGTCTACGACTAGACGTGCTTCCATCTCAACCGATCAGGCTCTAATGGCCGCCTAACTCACTTAACCTTGCCGCCGCCCCTGCCGTCGCCAAATTCTTTGGTGCGGATTTTATGGGCCAGCTTGTCGAGTACGCCGTTGACAACTTTAGGCTCGTCCCCTTCAAAAAACGCGCGGGCAACGTCGATATATTCATTGATCACCACCCGGCCGGGCACATCCTTGCGCGCGCGCAGCTCATAGACACCGGCACGCAGAACGGCCCGCATGATACTGTCGATGCGCTTGAGCCGCCAGCCGCTGGCCAATTGCCCGTCAAGCAGCGGGTCTATCTCGCGCTGTCCGGCCACCACGCCCCGCAGCAGATCGGCGAAAAAATCCCGGTCGGCTTCCACCACATTACTGCCCGGATTTAGCGAGCCAAAATGATGCGCGGTGAACTCGGCAATAATCTCATTGAGATCTGTGCGCGCCAGATCCATCTGATACAGCGCCTGCACCGCCGCCAACCGGGCCGCACTGCGATCGGTCCCGTAAACCGGTTGCATCTCCCCATCAGCAGAGCTTGAAGAGTTGTCGGGCGGCATCATGTAAGATCCTCATCCAGATCATCGATATCGTCGATATCATCCAGTCCCATGGCCTCGGCGCTCATCTCATCAAATTTGCGCGCCACCTCGACCAGCCGCAGACAGGCGCGCACCGCATCGCCGCCTTTGCCATTTCGCTCACAGCTCGCCCGCGCCATTGCCTGCTCCTTCGTATCGACAGTTAAAATCGCATTGCCAAAGGGAATGCCACAACCGGTGACGGTTTCCATCAACCAGTGATTGGCGCTGTTGCACACGATGTCATAGTGAGACGTCTCACCACGCACGACACAGCCCAGCGCAATAATCCCATCATACAGCCGCTCGCCGGTCAGCATATTGAGCGATGTCATCTCATTGCCGACAGCCAGTACCGCCACCTGCGGAATTTCAAGTGCGCCAGGAACGGAAATAACTTCATAGCTGGCACCATGGGCTTCCAGTTCGGCGACCGCGCCCTGCATCAGCGCCGCGCCGATTTCTTCATAGTAGCGTGCCTCTATGATCAGGATCTTGGCCACGACCTTGCCTTGCGGATCGCCTACGCCTATCGATGCTTTGCCAGCCATATCTTATCCGATCTTCCTCTGGCCCTTGATCTTCAAGCCATAGCCTTCCAGGCCAACATAAATTGATGAGGGCGAATTGGTCAGCAGTTCCATTTCGCGCACGCCCAAGTCTAACAGGATTTGC
>JAJRRE010000230.1 GCA_024279745.1 Alphaproteobacteria bacterium | reverse complement strand
GTTTCGCGCCCATGCGGAGGCGCAGGCGTTACCTTCAACGCCGGTGCGCGCCGTGAGCCAAAAGCGCCGCTCCGTCGCAGGCCCGAGCAAAGCGAGGAATAGCCGTGAGACAGAGCTGTGGTCTTTGCTATTTGGAACCTGTACGATGGTCATCGGCCCAGCTTACTGGTAGAGGACCCTTTCGCAGATGATTACACCGCAATATTTGCAGCTGATGGCGCGTTATAACCGATGGCAGAACCGCTCAATCTATGATGCCGCCGACACGCTAAGCAATGAGCAGCGCAACAGCGACCAAGGCGCCTTTTTCTCGTCCATCCACGGCACGCTCAATCATTCTTTATGGGCCGATCAGTTATGGCTGAACCGCTTTGCCGGAACGCCCGCGCCAACATCGCCCGACATTCCCGGCTCAGTTGCGCAGTATAGCGATTGGGCGAAAATGAAGACACGGCGCGCGGCCTTCGATGAAGACATTATAAAATGGGCCAGTGAGCTTGATCCAGCCTGGCTGGTTGGCGATCTCAGCTGGTATTCGGGGGCGATGAAGCGCGACGTGACCAAGCCCAAAGCCCTGCTGGCGGCGCATTTGTTCAACCACCAGACCCATCATCGCGGCCAGGTTCATGCCATGCTGACAAGGCTGGGTGCCAAACCAACAGATACCGATATCCCGTTTTTGCCGGATGCTCTATAAGGCGCAATGGCAGGCGCAGCCTGCCAGCGCACAGGTCGGCTCATTTTTCAGACGAACGCTTGGGCCCGCGTACTTGCTTTAGACGAACGCTAGGGTCGCGTTCATTTTTTCGGACGAACGCTCAATCGCGTACTCTCTAAGACGAACGCTCAATCGCGTACTCTTTAAGACGAACGCTCAGGTCACGTACTCTTTAAGGCGAACGTTCAATCGCGTACTCTTTAAGACGAACGCTCAATCGCGTTCGTGGATCTTAAAATGCAAACCGCCCTTGGGCGTAAGCGTCACGGTGGCGTTGATGCCCGGTGGCTCGTTGCCGACATATTCAGGCCGGAAACGGCGCAGCAGCAGCGATAACGCAAGTGTATTTTCAAGCTGGCTCATCGCCCCGCCAATGCACGAGCGCCGCCCACCGCCAAGTGGCAGATAGGAATATTTCACGCGCTTTTTCATGCGCTCGCCCATGAAGCGTTCCGGGTCGAACTTCTCCGGGTCGGTCCAGAATTTTTCGCTGTGATGGGCGCCATATGAGAACAGCATGACCTGATCGCCCGGCATGATTTTTTTGCCGTCAATCTCGTCTTCTTCGTCGCAGGTCCGGATTAGCGCCCAGATCGGCGGGTACAGCCGCATGGTTT
This sequence comes from Alphaproteobacteria bacterium, assembly GCA_024279745.1. Lineage (GTDB taxonomy): Bacteria > Pseudomonadota > Alphaproteobacteria > Rhizobiales > Hyphomicrobiaceae > JAJRRE01. The sequence continues at coordinate 1,668 of JAJRRE010000230.1, read as the reverse complement.
CTTGGATAACGGCGCGGGTATAGGCCAGACCGGAATAGTCGGCGGCGGTGGGCGCACGGTCGCCGTAAACCTCTTCGCCTTCGCGGCGTATACGCTCGGACGCTTCGGGGTGGCGCGACGTCAGATAAAGCGCCCACGCCAGGGTCAGCGCCGTCGTCTCAGTGCCCGCCCACAGATATTGCTTGATCTCATCAACCGCCTGCTGGGCGTCGAATTCAGGCGCGTCCTCATCGGCGACTTTCTCCTGGATCATCGACAATAGAGTTTTTTCGCGTGCGTCGCGCTGCTCGGCATCCATCACGGCCAGTGGTACGGCGGCCCATTCTTCCATCGCCTTGGCGGCATCTTCTTCGGTGACTTCGAATAATTCGCCGGTCTTTTTCTTGGCGCGAATTTCCTTGTGGTTGAGCACATCCGTATAGGTTTTGACGCATTTGAAAACGAAATGAGGATCAAATGGCATGTCGCGATTGAACAGCGCCTTGCAGATCATGTCGGCGGCCAGGGTCCAGGTTTGCTCAACCATCTCAACCGGCTCACCGCTGATCGCCAGTTTCTCCCATTGTGCCATTTTCTCGTCAATAGCGGCGATGAAGAACGGCACATATTCGGCAAACATATCGGGATGAAAGGCGGGCTGCTGCGGCGCCCGGATTTTCTGCCACGGTTCGCCGTCAACGGTGATCATGGCCTTGCCGAAGATTGGCTTCAGGCCGTCGAAATATTTGATATATTTACCCAGCTTTGAAACCAGCACATGCTTGAAATGTTCCGGCTCCGACAGAATGAAAATGCGCGTTGATTGCATTCGAATGGGAATAACGCCGCCATAGCGCTGGGTCATTTGCTGCAGCACGTTCATCGGATTTTCGCCGCCCTTGGTCAGCGGCGATAGCTTAAACCAGATACTGGATTCTTCGCCCAGCAGGGCCGATGGCGCCGTAGAATTGCGGTCGCTCTGTTCAGTTTGCGTTGGCGGCGGTGTCGTAACACTCATATTCTTTTGTCCCAGATATCGCGTCCAAGGGGTGAAGGCGAGGATAGCGGCTCGCTTGCCCGTTTGTTTATCATATGCCCAATTGTTTCATTATGCTCCCCGATTGTTACAAATCAGGGACAGTCACAAGCTGCACAAATGGCATAAGTAACTGTAATGCATAATTTGTGCCCGCAGCCAGTGAAACGGTCATTGATAATCGTCAACTTGATCAATCCCTGGCGGGCCCTCCCTTACACCCTATCACGTAAACAGGCACCCCTGCATTTGTCCCCAGCATTAACATTGCGTGTACCAACCTGTCCATTTTGCGGGTCGGCAATCAATCGTCCCGCTGGCTGTGTCGTTGTATGTGCTCATATAAATGGGCCTCAGATAAGGATTTGGCGGCACAGGTGACAAGGGGGGGGGGCAGGGGACCATTGTTGGCGGCTGAAACGGGAGTAGTCATCATGTTCATCATGTTGTTGCAAAAAGGCTGCCGTTTGTTGTTTGCAGCTTATTGCGGCGGCCAAATGAGCGTTGGTGCCCGGCCGGGGCTTTCTTCGCAAATAACCGTTTCATTTTGCACCCGCGTCGCACCGGAGGCGACAAGTTTAAGCGCGTGCGGGTAAAGGCGGTGCTCGGCCTCCAGCACCCTGGCGGCCAATGTCTCCTCGCTGTCGCTGGCC
>JAJRRE010000229.1 GCA_024279745.1 Alphaproteobacteria bacterium | reverse complement strand
TGGCTATATCACCTGGTGGAAAGGCCTTGGCCCGGTCGGATTTCAGGACAGTCAGGTCTATTTGCGCACGGCTATCAGCGTCGATCCAAAGGGCTGGGCGAAATTCGACTATGTGAAGATGCCCGATTATCGCTGGGGCATTTTACTGGCGCCGAAAGTTGAAGGGCGCACCATTCCGTGCGGCGAACATTATGGCGAGCCGGCCTGGCAGGAGGTGCCGGGCGAATATCGCGCCATGCTGCGCCGCTTGATCGTTATTCAGGGCGATACGGAACCGGCGTCGGTTGAGCAGCAGCGTTTCTTAGGCAAAACCGCACCGTCGCTCTATGACATGCGCAATCTGTTTCAGGTCAACGTCGAAGAAGGGCGCCATCTTTGGGCGATGGTTTATCTGCTGCAAAAATATTTCGGCGCCGATGGTCGCGGCGAAGCTGATGACCTGCTGCGCCGGCAATCGGGCTCGGAAGAAGCGCCGCGTATGCTTGGCGCCTTCAACGAAGAAACCCCCGATTGGCTATCATTTTTCATGTTCACCTGTTTCACCGACCGCGATGGCAAGATGCAGCTTGAAAGCCTGGCACAGTCGGGGTTCGACCCGCTGTCACGCACCTGCCGGTTTATGTTGACCGAAGAAGCCCACCATATGTTTGTCGGCGAGACCGGCGTTGGGCGCACCATTCAGCGCACCTGCGAAGCGATGAACGAGGCGGGGCTCACCGATCCTTATGACATCGAAAAAGTGCGCGCCCTTGGCGTCATCGATCTGCCGACCATTCAGAAAAAACTCAATCTGCACTATACGCTGTCGCTAGATCTGTTTGGCCAGGAAGTCTCGACCAACGCCGCCAATGCCTTTAATGCCGGGATCAAGGGGCGCTACCGGGAAAATAAACTGGATGATGATCATCAACTGCGCGATGCCACCTATCCAGTTTCTGAATTTACGGACGGCCAGATCCTGGTGAAGGACGCCCCGGCGTTGACGGCGGTCAATATGCGGCTGCGCGACGACTACACCAAGGACGCCTCCGGCGGCGTCAGGCGCTGGAACAAAACCATTGCAAAGTTGGGCGTCGAATTTGCGCTTAAACTACCCCATGAAGGTTTTCACCGAAAATTCGGCGTCTACACCAACGCCCCGATCACACCCGAAGGCGACGTCATCTCCAGCGCTGAATGGGACAAGAGGCGCGACACCTGGCTGCCGTCGAAAGCCGACGGGGATTATATTCAGTCATTGATGACGCCGGTTTGGGAGCCGGGACAATTCGCCGGCTGGATTGCGCCGCCCAAAGTGGGCATCGATAATAAACCCGGTGATTTTGAATATGTGCAATTGCATATGGCATGAGCCTTCATGCACCGGGCGAGTTGCGAGCTTCATTTGGCGTGCCCGGCGCTGTTCCAGTTTCAATGCGAGATGAAACCATGCCAAGACCCACCAAGCCGACAGGCAAAGCGGCTCCTGATAGTTCAGTTCTCAACCCAATCGGCGGCGCTGATACCAATAGCGCAAACGGTATCGGTATTGGTATCAATGCAGCACATTGCACCGGCGCCAATAACAACACCGACCGCGCCGAGGCCGCTGCTAAACTTTTGCATAGGGTTGGCACCCAAGTGCGCCAAATTCGTAAATCACAATCCTTGTCACGCCGCGCTTTGTCGGAACGCTCCGGCGTGTCTCAGCGATATCTGGCGCAGCTGGAATGCGGCGAAGGAAATATCTCCCTCACCTTATTGCTTAAAGTCGCGCAGGCCTTGAACGTCACAATCGACCAATTGCTGCACGAGAGAATCTCACACCCTGATACGGTCCCCACCAATGGGGCTGGCTTACCTCGCGATCTATTACCAGACCAGCAGACGGGCGGTAACGACCCTGACAATCAACCTCCCTCAATCGACGCGCTATACCACAATGCCACGGTGCGCCAACGCCAAAGCGTTCTTGACATATTGGCGCCGCAGCACGAGAGCGCAAATCTAAGCGCCAGACGCATTGCGCTGATCGGTCTGCGCGGTGCCGGAAAATCAACTTTGGGCAGACAAGCGGCAGCAGAGCTTAAATTACCATTCGTTGAACTAAACCATGAAATCGAACAGGCCAGCGGTTTAAGCCTCGCCGAAGTTTTTGGTCTTTACGGCCCTGAAGGTTACCGCCTTCTGGAGCGCCAATCCCTGGAAACCAATACCGCCAGCCTGGACACAGTTGTTCTGGCAGTCGCCGGCGGTATTGTTGCAAACCCCAGCTCGTTCGAATTTTTGCTGCGCCATTACTTTACCGTGTGGCTAAAAGCAACGCCGGAGGATCATATGGCGCGGGTCAAGCAACAAGGCGATGAAAGACCGATGGCCGGCACGCCCCATGCCATGGCGCAGCTGCGCATTTTGCTCGCCAGTCGCGAAGTTTTCTACGCCCGCGCCGATGCCGTAATCGACACCTCAAATGCAACCGAAAAAGAAGTCCGACATCGCCTTGTCGATCTTATCGGCGGGCATGCGAATGGAACCTGCTAGGCCCAGCTTTCGGCTATCGGCAACTCCACCATTGTTTCGCGATCATCTTCGCCTGCTGCGCCCGGCATAACCTTCGCCTGCTGCGCCCGGCTTAACCTTCGCCTGCTGCGCCCGGCACTTTACACATCCAGCTAACGGCTTATCTTACAACATGCACCGAGCACTGGGCATGACGCACAACGCGGGCTGCAGTCGAGCCTAACAGATAATCCTTTAACTCCGGGTGATGCGACGCAACCACGATCAAATCCGCTGGTGCTTCTTGTGCTGCTTGCAATATCACGGAATGCGGGCGACCACTGCCAATTTCGATCTGCGCCTGCAACCCCGCATTATTCGCCACCGACTGCAAAACAGCTTTCGCATTGGCGTGCGACTTTTCCATTATATCATTTGGTAATTCGGCAGCCACATAAGTGGGAATGGCCTCGACGACGTTCAGCAAAATATAGTTGGCGCCTTCATTGGCCAGCGCCCTGGCGACGTCAATCATTTTATTGCTCAGGAAAATTCGTTCCGGGGTAGATATGTCAATCGGGATCAAAATATTCTTATACATTTTCGCCTCCAATATCATCAGCCGTTTTCAGATTGTGACAATTATGGGAGTTTGCGCGAGTGAAGGTATTGATGCGCATCAATGATAGGGCAGTGACTATGAACGGCGGCGGGGCAGGTGCGGCGCCAACCCAACAGGTCCATTATTGAGCCAATACCGCCCCTTGCCTAATGTCGGCGCACTGAATAGGATGAACTCCCACAACTCCATCGCAGCCGCGCCGAAAGGAGATGCAATTTCATGTCGACACTGCCCTTTGGCCGGTTTTTCTTTCGCCCCTCACTGGCACGAGAAATCACCATTTTGCTGATTGTCAAGGTGATAGCACTGATGATCTTGTTCTACGCTTTCTTCCATCCCGCCAATCGAATTGAAATTTCTCCCAAAACTGTCGGCCAACATTTGTTGGCGCCGCAACAGGACATTATGCCATGAGCGATACCATCGTTGAGTTGTCACGGTTACAATTTGCGATCACGGCGCTATATCACTTTTTGTTTGTGCCTTTGACCATTGGCCTATCGATATTGCTGGTCATCATGGAAACCGTCTATGTCATGACCGGCCGGGCGATCTGGAAGGACATGGTCAAATTCTGGGGTGTGCTGTTTGGCATCAACTTTGCCATGGGCGTCGCCACCGGTATCACCATGGAGTTCCAGTTTGGAACGAACTGGGCATATTTTTCCCATTATATCGGCGATGTCTTTGGTGCGGCGCTGGCCATTGAAGGCATGATGGCCTTTTTCCTGGAAGCGACATTTGTCGGTCTGTTTTTCTTTGGCTGGGACCGATTGTCGAAAGTCGGTCATCTTATCGTGACCTGTCTGGTGGCGCTTGGCTCCAACTTCTCGGCCCTGTGGATTTTGATCGCCAATGGCTGGATGCAAAATCCTGTCGGCGCGGCGTTCAACCCTGAAACCATGCGCATGGAAGTAACCGATTTTTACGCGATTATATTCAACGACGTGGCCCAGGCGAAATTTGTTCATACGATATCGGCGGGCTATGTGACCGGGTCAATCTTTGTGCTGGCAGTCAGCGCGTTTTACTTCCTGCAAGGCCGGCACCGGGAATTTGCCAAGCGATCAATGACCGTGGCGGCCAGTTTCGGCCTGGCTTCGGCTTTGTCGGTGGTCGTGCTGGGCGACGAATCTGGCTACGCCGCCACCGAGCACCAAAAAATGAAACTTGCCGCGATTGAGGCCGAATGGGAAACTCATCCACCGCCTGCGGGGTTTAATCTTATTGCCTGGCCAGATGTTGAGCGCCGCGAGAACAGCTTTGAAGTAAAAATTCCGTGGCTGCTTGGCCTGATTGCGACCCGCAGCATCAACACGGAAGTTCTGGGCATAAAGGATCTGGTCGAAAAGACCAAAGGCCATGTCAAGCGGGGTCTGCGCGCTTATAAGGCCCTGCAAATACTGCGCCAGGATAAAACCAACAAGGCCGCACTTGCAATCATGGAGATCGACGGGAAATTTCTGGGCTATGCCTTGCTGCTCAAAAAACGCATGAAGGAGATCAAGAACGTTACGCCAAAAGACATCGAACTGGCCGCCTGGGATACCGTCCCCAATGTGCTTGTGCTGTTCTGGTCGTTTCGCATCATGGTCGGGCTTGGCATGTTCTTTATTCTTTTGTTCGGGGTTGGTTTTGTGCTGTCGGCGCGGCGCTCATTTGAGAAAAACCGCTGGTATCTATGGATTGCCTTGCTGTCCTTGCCGTTTCCGTGGATCGCGTCGGAACTGGGCTGGATTGTTGCAGAATATGGCCGCCAGCCCTGGGTCATTGAGGGCATATTGCCGACATTCCTTGGCGTCTCCAATGTCTCCGTCGGCCAGCTAACTTTTTCTATCACCGGTTTTGTGATCTTTTATTCGGCGCTGGCTGTTGTCGATCTGTATCTCATTATAAAGTATATCCGGCGTGGGCCCGATGCTTATTTGGGTCATAACACCGACGACCAGATTGCCGCCAGACCGTTACATGTAATGCCGTAACCTGCGTGATGCAGTTTATAGCGCGACGCCGATCTTTCTTGGCACGCTACCGCAGCTGCACTTATCCAACGCCGACAAAGTGATTAAAACTGAGTTTTATCTTTTTTCTTTAACGCAAGGTCAAACATGGTACCGCCTCTTGACTATGAAACACTGAAACTGATCTGGTGGGCTCTTATGGGGTTCTTGCTGATCGGTTTTGCCGTGATGGACGGCTTTGATTTCGGCGTCGGGGCGCTCATACCCTTTGCCGGCAAAACCGATGATGAGCGCCGCGTTATGATCAATTCCATCGGGCCGGTCTGGGAAGGCAATCAGGTCTGGTTCGTGCTGGCCGGCGGGGCTTTGTTTGCCGCCTGGCCGACGCTTTACGCCACTGCATTTTCTGCACTTTATGTCGGCATGTTTTTAGTGTTGGCGGCGCTAATCATACGCCCGGTCAGTCTGGTGTACCGATCCAAGAACCCCTCCCCGCTGTGGCGCAGTTTTTGGGACTGGGGCCTGTTTATCTCCGGCGTGTTACCGCCCTTCCTGTTCGGCGTCGTGATGGGAAATGTCTTGCAAGGCGTCCCATTTGAATTCGACCTGGACATGCGCGCGACCTATGGCGGCGGGTTCTTATCCTTGCTCAATCCGTTTGGCCTTCTTGCCGGGGTAATTTCCGTGGCCATGATCGTGCAGCAGGGCGCCGCCTGGCTGTGCATCAAAACCGATGGCGATGTGCAAGCCCGCTCTATCCGTTTCGGCTCAATCTCAGGCTTCATTGGCGCCGCTTCATTTGCTCTGGCCGGACTTATGGTGTGGTTCGGCTTGATCAACGAATATGCCATTCAATCAGGCGTAGATCCTAGTGGCCCGGCTTACCCGCTCTCCAAGACCGTAGTGCTGCAGTCCGGCGCCTGGATGGTCAATTTCTGGAACGCGCCGTGGATGTGGCTGGCGCCAATAGTCGGTGTCGGCGGAATGGCTCTAGCTGCGATAATGCTTCGCGCGAGCAACGGGCGGTTGGCATTGGTGATCAACTCGGCGGCAATCACCGGCGTGATCGCAACGCAGGGCTTTGCCATGTTCCCGTTCCTGCTGCCCTCGTCGTCGCACCTGGCATCCAGTTTGACCGTCTGGGACGCCTCTTCGTCTCATCTGACCTTATTCATCATGCTCGTCGCCGCGATCATTTTCATGCCGCTGATCATCGCTTACACGTCATGGGTTTATTACATCATTCGCGGCAAGGTAAATCTTGAAGCGCTGCTTGGCAGCAAGGAATCATATTGAGCCGGCTCAAGGTGCAGTGGGCCCAGTGCAAAACGTTTAGCTGAGCGACGTCAGCAAAGGAAAATCAATAATGTGGTATTTTTCATGGATATTGGGGTTGGGTCTGGCGGTCGCCGTTGCCATTCTAAATGCCATGTGGCTTGAGTTGATGGACGAAGGCGACCGAGCCGCCGAAGCCGCCACCGCGCAGCACGCCAAGGCAAATGAAAAATAGGTTGCTGGGTTGCCGGTAGTTAAACGGTGATGAGGAAATAGTCTGAATACTGCTTCGCCGTGATAATACTCTTCGGCCCAAGCTCTTCCACATCATTTTTTTTCGGCCAAAACTTTTCGGCCAAAACTTTTCGCCATGAACTAATGGCCATGAACTATTGCCCATAAAAAAGAAGCGCCAACCCTTATAGCTGGCGCTTCTCGTTTTCATTGACTTATTCAAATGTTCTATTTGGCTGAACACCTAACCGGGCTTATTCAGCTGCGACGATACCGGCTGGCACCGGCTGCGGCACGGTCACATCGCCAATGCGGCCGCCATTATTCTTGCCTTTGACCTCAAGTGCCACTTCAAGATCTTCAGTGTTGTGGTGCAGGAGGGCGCCAATCGATGCGCCTGTATTGCGCGCGCCCAACCGAACCAGGAACACCAATAGTCCAGCAAGCGCCACCCACCACAAACCAAGCACCAATTTCTGCCCGGCAATTGAGTTTGGCGAAATGTACTCATACCATTTATAGGTCTCGATCAGCAGCGTGTTTTGCAAGAACGCCTTATGCGCGTCATAGAACAATGTGAACGGCAGATAGCCGATGGCAAAGCCCATGAAGCCCACCCAGGTGTTGAGATATCCCATGCCGATGCGCATGTAGGAGCGAATCTCGCAGCCGATTAGCATCACCGCGCCCATGCCCAGCAGTAACCCGCCGATCAGATTGCCAACGGTGGTTTGATATTTCAGCGCGCCGGAAAAGGCTGGCCCGACATCAAACAAGGTCCAGACGACGACAATGAAGCCAAGCATCACAACCCAGGACGCGACAATGCCGATCAATGGCAGATAGCCACGCATTAACGTGCGAGTGATGCGCGGTACGCCCAGTTTAGCAAAGCGCGCGTCATTATTGGTCATAGGCTGCGCTACTTCCATGGAGACCAGCGAACACTCAGTACCGAAGCCGCTTTTTGCCATACCAAAACCGGCAACGATCCCCGCTGACAATGTCGCCGCGACATAGAACCAGCCCTTGGCATCAAGCGATTTGGAAAACGCAATCATCGAACCATTTTTCAAATGCTGCAGACTTTCAGGATTAAACAAGCCGCCATAAATCGCCGTCCCGAACATGGCGACAGAAAAGGCGAGTGCGAGCCAGAAAATCGGCCGTCTCGTGCCGTTATAACCCGCCTGATAGGTAGCCGCTTCGCCTTTGTCGTTATTCTTGGCATAACGCAGTGTTTCTTGATGTTTGAAATAGGGCGCAATACCGGTGCGGCTCATCACCCAGAAGGCCATGGCGCCGCCAATTGCCATGAAGACTGCCGTGATAAAGGAATGGATGTTGAGCAGCGGAATTCCGCCCAGCAGATGATTAAGCGTACAGCCGCCGGCCAGCCTTGTGCCATAGCTGAACAACATGCCGCCTATGAACGACACCAATAAAACTTTGGCCGGATAATGCGCCCAGATGCGGCTTTCTTTTTCCGCGCGCGTTACTAGCCAGCCGCCAATCATCATGCCGACAATGGGCCAGCCGACGCCGGGAATAAAGGCGCCGCCAGTTGAGGCGACACCATCAAGAGCTTTGCCGTAAAGCTCAAAATCGGGAAGCGCGAAGACATTATAAATTGCCACTTCTAACCCGCGAAACATTTTGCCAAGATCCGTCGTAACGGTAATCGGTTTAAGCGACGGCGCGTGACCGGTCTCAACCTTTTGCACCCACAGACCAACCATATAAATGATCTGTGCAATACCAAATGCTATCCCGGCCCAAAGAAAAGACCATTGTTTTGTCATTGCCCGGCTGAGCAATGATTTCGTTTGTGCTGACATGGAGCAAACCTCCTTCAAGCGTTGCGTTAAGAGTTTCGCCGCAGGACTTACTGAGGGTGACGTGACATCCAAAGCGGCGTGTGAATGCAAAAGCAAACCCGGCAAGATGCCGAGCGCCTGCTGCTTGGGTCGTTATCGACCCGCAAAAACGATTTGAATTTGATCTGGATTAAGCGCGCGCGATGATCGCTGCATTTGTCGCAGCTTAAAAATATACCGGCATAAGTTTATAACGAGCGCGCTTGATGTTTCGGTGCGTCGGCATAACTGCCGCTCTTTAACTGCCTTGTGACAAAAGTCACATCGCGGCAGTGTCGCGAGGCGGTAACGGCACGACCAACGCTTTATTCAGCGTGGCTTTTATTTCGAGCCGCAAACCCTAATGAACAAACAAGCCAAGCACTGGATTATAACCAGCGGCGCACATGGGATTTATAGTCGCTGAATTGATCGCCAAATAAAACCGTCATGGCCGCTTCTTCCGGCGGGATTTGAAAGCGGTTGATGTAAAGAATAAAGCAGAACGCCAGGACCAGAGCATAGGGGCTGGCCAG
>JAJRRE010000228.1 GCA_024279745.1 Alphaproteobacteria bacterium | reverse complement strand
TGTACCGGAGCTGGAGCGCTACCGCTTTTCGCAAGTCGCCGTGCTTGATCTGGCCTATATGGTCAGCTTCGGCTCCGAGCTGGCAGTGGTGTCAATGCTGCCGCTGTTCTTTATTGATGTGTTTGAGATGTCGGCGGTCAGCGCCGGGATATTGGCCGCCAGTTTTGCCTTCACCAATTTCTTTGCCCGCCCCGCCGGAGGTTGGCTGTCTGATGTTTTTGGCCGCAAGCGCGCGTTGGTGGTTCTGCTCGCCGGCCTGGCACTGGGCTATCTGTTGATGTCGCGGTTCACGCCCGATAGCTGGTTGCCGCTGGTCATTGTAGTCACCATGGTCTGTTCGATGTTTGTTAATGCCGCCAACGGTGCGGTCTATGCGGTGGCGCCCTTGATCAAGCGGCGCATGACCGGGCAGATTGCCGGTATGATCGGCGCCTTTGGTAATGTCGGCGCTGTAGTGTTTTTGACGACGCTGTCCTTTGTCAGCACGAACGTGTTTTTTACAGTGATTGCGGTTAGCGGTGTTGGGGCATTGCTTGCCGTGCTTTTGTTCCTGCGCGAGCCGCGCGGGGTCATGAGTGAGACACTGGCCGATGGTAGGGTGCAGATGATTGATGTAAATTGAGGGACCGCGCCCAAAAACGAGCAAGTAAACGAGCAAATGAACACGTAAGCAATTAAAGACGCGAGCAGCAGTTGAGGAAACTGATTGATCACATGGCAGGCGGTCCCCACATCACCATCGGGCAGTTTTCATGCAAGGGCGTGAAGGCGCATAACGATGATTCCTACGGCGTTGTTTTGCCGGAGCCGTCGTTGTTGCAGACCAAGGGGATTGCCATGGCCATTGCCGATGGTATGAGCTCATCGGAGGCGGCAAAAGAAGCGTCGGAAAGCTGCGTTAAGAGTTTCTTGCAAGATTATTACTGCACGCATGAATCGTGGAGTGTAAAAAAATCCGCCGCGACAGTTTTGGGCGCTATCAATCAATGGCTCTACCGGCAGGGGCAGGTGCAATATTTGTCCAATCGCGGCATGGTGACGACGTTCTCCGGTGCTGTTCTGAAAGCCGGGCTGGTGCATTTGTTTCATGCCGGCGACAGCCGGATATCGCTGCTGCATGAGGGCACGATTGAGCCACTGACCAGCGATCACCAGATCAAGGTTTCCACCAGTCAATCATACTTGTCGCGCGCTTTTGGCATAGAGCCCGATCTGGATGTGGACTATCGCAGCGTTGCGGTTGCAGCTGGCGATGTATTGATCTTCACCACCGACGGAGTGCATGAACACATCGCGTCGCCGGCGCTCAAAAGCATCATTGCCGCCAATGGCGATAATCTCGATGATGCGGCCAAAGAAATCGCCGATCACGCGCGCGCCAATGGCAGTCAGGACAATCTGACCTGTCAGCTGGTGCGCATCGACCATGCCGGGGAGGCGGACAAGGATAGCTATTTCAAACAGCTGACGGCGCTGCCGTTTCCCCCCGATCTCAATCCCGGCCAGGTGTTTGAAGGTTACCGCATTGAGCGCGAGTTATATGCCTCCAAGCGCAGCCAGGTCTATCTGGCCTTTGACCCGCAGACTTCAACCCGCGTTGTGATCAAAACCCCTTCTGTGAACTTTGAGGATGATGCCGCCTATATCGAATTGTTCACCCGTGAAGAATGGATTGGGCGGCGCATTCATTCGCCCAATGTGGCGCGGGTGATTGAACCAAAATCCGCGCGCAAAACGCTGTACTATGTGACAGAATATGTTGAAGGCCAGACCTTGCGCGAATGGATCGATGCGCATGAGGAACCGCCACTGGTTGAGGTGCGCGGCATACTCGACCAGATTGCATCGGGTCTGCGCGCGTTTCATCGCCGCGACATGATCCACCAGGATTTAAAACCGGAGAATATTGTTATTGACCGTAATGATACGGTGAAGATACTTGACTTCGGCTCAACGCGCGTTGCCGGGCTTGAAGAAATCGCCGCGCCAATTGATCTGCCCGAACTGCTCGGTTCGCTGGATTATACGGCGCCGGAATATCATCTTGGCGTTAAGCCTTCTAAGCTGTCGGACATCTATTCGCTCGGCGTTATTGCTTATGAGATGCACACCGGCGCGCTGCCCTATGGGCGCGGGTTCGCAAGCCGGCGCGATCTTAAAAAATTGCAACTGACCCCGGCGCATGAGCACCGCGCAAGTTTACCTGCCTGGGTGTCGGGTGCACTGGGTAAAGCCGTGCAGCGTGATCCGGGTAAGCGCTATGAGCTGCTGTCGGCATTTCTGGCGGACCTGACGCGGCCCAATCCCGAGTTTGAGGACACGGTTCCGCACGCTTTGCTGGAGCGCAATCCGCTTGGCTTCTGGCGCACTGCCGCCTTGATTATGGGCCTGCTTAATCTTGTTTTGATTGTTCTGCTGGCGCGCTGATGGCCCGTGGGCCGCGACGACGATTACCACAATGGGCGGCGCGAGGGTAACAGCATCGGCACCAGCACTAGCGGTGTCGGCGGGATCACCCGCGCCTCAAATCTTCTGGTTATACTCGCCGACTTCCGGGTAATTGGCCAGATGGTCGTCGAGGTCCTTGAAGATAGCGCGCATATTGGCTTCTGCCGTTGGGCTTTCAACGACGACCACCAGTTCCGGTTTATTGGATGACGCGCGGATGAGGCCCCAGGTGCCATCATCGAGCACCACGCGCACGCCGTTGACGGTGATCAGCTCGGCAATATTTTGATCGGCAACTTTGCTGCCGTCTTTCTTCAACTTAGTGTAATGGGCGACCACTTGTTCAACGACGCCGTATTTTTCTTCATCGGCGCAATGGGGCGACATGGTTGGCGAGCCCCAGGTCTTGGGCAGATCGTTGAGCAGCATGCCCATGGTCTTGTTCGGGTTGCGCTCCAGCATATCGCAGACCGCAAGCGCCGACACCAATCCGTCGTCATAACCCAGGCCAAGCGGCGCGGAGAAGAAATAATGGCCCGATTTTTCAAAGCCAACCAGTGTGCCATGCTCATGATTGTAACGCTTGATATAAGAATGGCCGGTTTTCCAATAGGCGGTTTCGGCGCCATTGGCTTTCAATACCGGATCGGTCTTGAACAGGCCGGTAGATTTAACGTCGACGACGAATCTGGCGTTTTTATGCACCGATGAAATATCGCGCGCCAGCATGACGCCAACTTTATCGGCAAAGATTTCGTGACCCTCATTGTCGACAATTCCGCAGCGATCGCCGTCGCCGTCAAAGCCAAGGCCAACATCGGCGCCGGTCTCCAAAACTTTGTCGCGCATGGCGTGTAGCATTTTCATGTCTTCAGGATTGGGGTTGTGATTGGGGAAGGAATGATCCAGATCGCAGTTAAGCTCCACCACCTCGCAGCCGACAGCGCGCAACACTTCAGGCGCAAAGGCGCCGGCGGTACCATTGCCGCAAGCCGCGACGACTTTCAGCTTGCGTTTGAATTTCGGTCGGTCAGCCAGGCTGGCTATATAGCGCTCAGCCATATCGGGGACGTGGATATAGCGCCCGCCCGCCTTGGGTTCAAAGTCGGCATTGAGGACAATTTCCTTGAGCTGGATCATGTCGTCCGGGCCAAAGGTCAACGGGCGTTCGATGCCCATCTTGATGCCGGTCCAGCCATTGTCGTTATGACTGGCGGTGACCATCGCCACGCCGTCCACGTCAAGCTCAAACTGCGCGAAATAGGCCATCGGCGATAGTGCCAGACCAATATCGTGTACTTCAGCGCCGCCCGCCAACAGGCCCATGATCAGCGCCTGTTTGACCTGCGCCGAATAGGAGCGGTAATCATGACCGACCACGATGCGTTTTGGCACATTGCGCCGCCGCATTAATGTCGCGAGCCCCAGACCAATAGCGTTCAGGCCCATCAGGTTGATCTCATCGGGGAACAGCCAGCGCGCGTCATATTCGCGAAAGCCCGTTGGTTTGACCAATGGCAGGCGCTCAAAATCGGCGGTGTTGGCAATGAGGTCGGCCCGGGGTTTGGGAAACATGAGGAAGTGCCCTTGATTTAACTGTGCCGGATGCGGCGCTGGGAGGTGCGAAACCTATAATGTACGAAAACGCTATTCGAGATAGACTCAAATTGGCTAGTCGCTTGCGCGCTTATCTACCGCAATTAGGGCCGCTCTGTCATGGGGCAAGTGACACTTGTTCCTGTGGTGCTGATGTGAACGCCGCGCGCAGAGGTCTGCGGAGTAAATATAACGGTTTGAAAATAAGTGGTTGTGAAGATCAGTTGATCTTATTGCTTAAGAACCATTTTCCCCGAGCGGATCGCCACACCGTTGAGCCGGTTGAGAAATGTCATACCAAGCAGCGTAATGTGCAGGGTTCCTGGCTCATTCACCAGCGCGCGGACATTATGAATGGTGATATCGCCAATTGTTATGGCGTCGATCATGACGGGCGCCGCGCGGCCAATCCCGTTCGCGGTCTGAATGCGTACCGTATAGTCTTCGGCGTCAGGGAAAATCCCCGCTTCGCGCGCATCCGCATTGGTTAAGGCGACCGAAGAGGCACCGGTATCGACCAGGACCCTGGTTTGTGAGCCATTAAATTCGGCGCTGGCGCGAAACTGGCCTAGCTGATCGGCGTGCAAGGTAACCTGGGCGCTGGCCGGCTCCGTGTCGGTTGCAGGCTCGGCAAGTGAGGCGGGCGCGGGCAGCGTGTCCGGCTCGGATAGCGTGTCCGGTTCGGGCTGCGCGTCCGGATCGGGAGAAGCCGTTTGTGCGGCGCGCTCGCTTCGGCGGCCTGATTGCTCGGAAGAGGCGATTTGCGGGGCAGGCGAAGGATAGTCGATGGCGCTTTTGATGGTTGAATTAATCTCATCGAAATAGATAACCGACACAATCATGCAACCGGCCAATGCAGTCCACGATAAGGCTTCATTAATCGCGCCGCGCGCTCCGGTAGAAATCGCCATGATTTATCGCGCCCCAGCTGGCTTGAATCCAGATTCTTGAACCTTGAAATCCAAGCGCCCGGCTCAGCTCCGCAGTGTCAAAAATTCTCCACTGAATTCATAAGAGCGCAGCCGCGTTAAAAAACTCATACCAAGCAAAGATTCGTTGAGGGCGCCGGGTTTAGCTACCAGAGCGGTAACTTTTGCCAATGTTATCGATCCAACCGTGATCTGGCGCAGTAAAATTGGCGCGGTATAGGAGGTTCCATTGGCTGTGCGCACGGCTATGGTAAAGCGAAGCTTATCAACATCCACCCCGATCTTGCGCGCATCCTGGTGGGTCAGCACAACCGATGAGGCGCCGGTGTCGACCATTAGAACCATCGATGTGCCGTTTACATTACCGCGAATGGCGAAATGACCGTCCGGGCGTTTGCGAATGCGCACGGCGCGTTCTTGGCTCGTGTCCCGGGCGACGTTAATGGCGCTGCCGGGCGGAAGAAGTTCTCCGGCGACACGATTTCCCAGGGTTTGAAACTCATCGCGAAAGCTGTAGATCGCTACCAACACCAGCGCCAGAGCGGTCCAGACAACTGCATCTTTGACCCCCTGGCCCATTCGTCCTTTATAAGACCGCAATGCTGGAATGCCGATGAATAACAGCAACGCAACGCCCGCCATCAGCGCTGCAATGTCGCCAGTTTCCAAACCGCCCATCGATCCTATGTCGC
This sequence comes from Alphaproteobacteria bacterium, assembly GCA_024279745.1. GTDB lineage: Bacteria > Pseudomonadota > Alphaproteobacteria > Rhizobiales > Hyphomicrobiaceae > JAJRRE01. Next base: position 739 of record JAJRRE010000228.1, on the reverse strand, counting down.
CGCGCAGCAGGAAAAACAGCCCGGCAATACCTATAATGACAAGTCCTATCCAGCCCATGGGATCAGCTCTTTTTACTTATGGCAAGGCGCCGCTGCGGTAATTCCGCCAATAGGTTAGCCCGCGCGTTCGGTGACATTGCGGCCCAATTTGTAATTTCATCAATATTGCGCGCGCAGCCTTTGCAAAATCCAGTATCAGGATCGATTTGGCAAATGTTGTTGCACGGACTTTGTATAGGGCTTTGCATTGGACTTTGCATGACTGGTTTGGGCTGTTGCGCCATGGCAGCGGCGCACGCCAATCGGCGCTAAGACAACTAACGGGCAAGGTGTAACGGACGAGGCGCTGAAGTTCGCACAGTGGCGGGCCAGTGGGCAACGCCAAGAATCGCCTCGTTTGGTTATGCTATCACAAGATTACACCCTGTGCGTCTCGTGATCACGCCTCGTGGGCGTCGTGGTCACACGCTGCGAGCCGCGAGGTTCAAATATGCGCCGCTGCCCGGATGCGCGGGCGCCTAGTGGGCGCCGTTTGCCGCACTGGCGGCGGCGGCGGGGCGATGCGTTCGTCTGACTGTCGATGCCGTTCGCGGCCCAGCGGCTGCAATGGCGGCATGATCGCCATAACCCGTGCTGGCGGAAACCTGACAATGGCCTGTGTGCCCTTGCGAACTTGCGAGCGCAGCTCAAATGTACCGCCGTGCAGTTCCGCCAAGTTTTGCACAATCGGCAGGCCCAG
>JAJRRE010000227.1 GCA_024279745.1 Alphaproteobacteria bacterium | reverse complement strand
CTGGGTGCCGCTGGCGCTGGTCGGCCTGCCCGTTCTGACCTTGCTGGCCATTGTCATCTACCCGACCATCTGGATGTTCTACCACGCCTTCCAGGACACCAATATGATGCGGCTGTTCCAGCAAAACTGGAGCTTTGTCGGGTTTGATAACTTCGCAACCGTCCTCACCTCAGCGCGCTTTGGCGACAGCATCTGGCATCTGGCGCTATATCTCACCTTCGGCACCGGGCTTGAGGTGGTGCTCGCGGTTATTCTGGCGCTGACCTTGTATGAAGTCGTGCAAAAGCCGCTGCTGCGCACAATAATCCTGATCCTGATCGTGCTGCCGATGATGCTGCCGCCGTCAATCGTTGGGGTGTTGTGGAAGTTTATGCTGACGCCGTCCAATGGCGCAGTCAATCATGCGCTGCTTGGACTGGGACTGATTACTAAACCGATCGAATGGTTCAACGCGGGGATATCATTGTGGTCGATTATTATTGCCGACGTCTGGAACTGGACGGCGCTGCCGTTGTTGATCATTTATTCGGGCCGGGTCTCGCTGCCGCCTGCTGTTTACGAAGCAGCCAAAGTCGACGGCGCCGGCGGCTGGATGGTGATGCGGCGCATTACCCTGCCGATGCTGAAAGAAGTCATCGCCATTGCCTTCATCGTGCGCTTCATGGACGCCTTTAAGTTTGTCGATCTGGTTTACGTCATGACGTCGGGTGGCCCAGCGCAAACGTCAGAGCTGCCCGCCTATATCGCGTTCCAGCGCGGCATCCGCGAGTTTGCCGTCGGCGAGGCTGCCGCCTATGCCATTGTTATTTTCGCCTGTTCCGCCGTCATTATCACACTGTTCCTGAAATACCTCAAAAAGGTATTGAAGGCGCAGGCGATCGCATAAGGGAGGCGGGGCAAAGCAAACAATGAGTGAGAAAAATTATAAACTGGTCAAAGGTCTGCTGCTGCTGTTTGTGGGCATCTGGCTATGCTTTACGCTGTTCCCGCTGTACTGGCAGATCATCACCGCATTTAAATCTCCCGCCGAAACCAATTTGACAGTCCCGACCTTCTGGCCGACTGAGTGGCACCCGGAAAACTTCGTTTCGGTCTTTGCCGATCCAGGCAATTCCAAGGCCCTGCTCGACAGCTTCATCATCGCCACCGGCAATACGCTTGCCTCACTGGTCTTAGGCACGCTCGCCGGTTATGCCTTTGCCCGCTTTCCCAAGCAGGCGGGCGGTGAAAACATGGCCTTCTGGATTTTGTCCAACCGCATGTTCCCCCCCGTTGCGATATTGATCCCGATGTTCTTTTTGTTCGACGCCATGCCCTGGGGAACCGACAGTCACTTATCGCTGATCATTCTCTATCTCGTCTTTAATATGCCGCTGGCCACCTGGCTGATGATGGTGTTTTTCCGCGATGCACCGCGCGAGCTGGAAGAAGCCGCCTATCTCGATGGCTTCACGCCGCTACAGGCGTTCTGGCGCGTGACTTTGCCGCTCGTCTTACCGGGCATGGTTTCCGTCGGCATCTTATGCTGGATCTTTGCCTGGAATGAATATCTGTTCGCCAATCTATTTGTCGGCTCGGCTGTGCGCACCTTTACCATTGTCATCCCGACCTTCACCCATGGCAGTCAGACCTTATGGAATTTGCAAATGGCCTTCTCACTGATCGCCATGGCGCCGCCCGTTATGCTGTTCATTGTGCTGCGCCGTTATATGGTGCGCGGGTTATCTCTTGGCGTGGTGAAGGGATAGGGGCGCGGCATGGGAAATTTGCAAATAGAAGGGCTGTGCAAGGGCTGGGACTTTCCCGTCCTCGACCGTCTTGACCTGACCGTCGAAGAGGGCGAGTTTTTTGTCGTCGTTGGTCCCAGCGGCATCGGCAAAACCACATTGCTGCGCCTGGTCGCGGGCCTGGAAGCGCCGGACGCCGGGCGCATCATTGTCGCCGGCAAAGACATCACCGCCCTGCCGCCCTATCGCCGCCGCGTCGCCATGACCTTTGAAAGCTATGCGCTTTACCCGCATATGAGCGTTTACCGCAATATCGCCTCGCCCCTGATCGCGCGCAAAACCCCGAAGGCGCAGATTGAGACGCGCGTGCGCGAGGTCGCCAAGCTACTACAGATCGAGCAATTGCTGGAGCGCAAGCCGGGCGAGATTTCCGGCGGCCAGAAACAGCGCACCGCTCTGGGCCGCACGCTTATTTCCGATCCCGAAATTTTCCTGCTCGATGAGCCAATCTCGCATCTCGATGCTAAAATCCGCCACGAATTGCGCGAACAATTCCACAACCTTGAGGCTCTGCGCAAGGTCGCCACGCTCTATGTCACCCATGACTATTCCGAAGCGCTATCCCTTGGCGACCGGGTGGGTATGATGGGCGCGGGCGGCCTTGTGCAGATCGGTACGCCGCGCGAGCTGTTTGAAAAGCCGGCCAATTTATTCGTCGCGCGCAATCTGGGGCAGCCGGGCATGAATATTGTCGAGACGACCATGGCGCGCGAAAACGACAAGCTGTCATTGCACGCGCTAGCTGGCGGCACATTGCAGTTTCAGCTAAGCCCCGCGCAGGCAGGCCGACTGAATGGCAAAAATAGCGGCGCCATATCATTGGGCATCCGGCCGCAACATATTCGTGTGCTGGTCAATGGCGAAACCGCGCGACAGAACGAGCAGATAATTGACGGCACAGTCGATGTCTTTGAGGCCCTGGGCGCGACATCGATTGTGATTGCCGATGTCGGCGGGACTACGCTCACCGCGCTTGGCCTGCCGGATGAGACCCTCAATTATCGCCAGCAGATCAAGCTGGCCGTCGACACACACGCCTTTCACCTGTTCGACAGCAGCAGCGGGAGGGCAGTGTAATGGCGCGCATCACGCTGAAAAACGTCAACAAGATTTATCCGTCGCGCTTTGGCGAAGTTCACGCGGTCAAGGACTTTAATCTTGATGTGGCCGACGGCGAGTTCGTCGCGCTGCTTGGGCCCTCGGGCTGCGGCAAGACCTCGACATTGCGCATGATTGTCGGGCTGGAGCAAATCACCTCGGGCGACATTTCATTCGATGGCCGACGGGTCAACGATCTGGAGCCGCGCGAGCGCAATGTCGCCATGGCATTTGAAACCTATGCGCTCTATCCCAATTTCACCATTGCGGAAAATCTTGGCTTTCCTCTTGAAGTGCGCGGGCTTGATGAGCCCACACGCAAAAAGAAGATCGACCGCATCGCGCAGATTATGCGGCTGGAACAGATCCTCGACCAGAAACCGCCATCCTTGTCAGGGGGCGAACAGCAACGGGTCAGCCTGGGCCGCGCGCTCATTCGCGATCCGGATGTGTTTATTCTCGATGAGGTGATGAGCCATCTTGATGCCAATCTCAAATTCCAGATGCTGCTGGATTTGAAAGTCCTGCACCGGGAGCTGGGGCGGACCATGATTTATGTCACCCATGATCAGATGGAAGCGCTTGCGCTGGCGGACCGGGTGGCGGTGATGGATCATGCACTATTGCAGCAGGCGGGCACACGCAATGAGCTTTACCGCACACCGGCCAATGTATTTGTTGCCGACTTTATCGGCGAGCCGCCGACCAATTTCTTTGAGATGTCGATCAAGACGAATGGGAGCGCGTTGCAGCTCTCCAATTCCGATGGGTCCTTAACCCTATCGCCGCCTGCTTCCCATCACACCATGCTGACAGAGCGCGCGGCAATGAACGGTATGGCCAAAGATGTGATCGCCGCCATCCGCCCGCAGCATCTGTCCCTGGCCAATGGTATTGGCAGTACTAGCAGTACTGGCAGCGCCAGTGGCAGCGCTGACAGCGCCAGTGGCAGCGCTGACAGCGCCAGCAGCACTGGTAGCAATCCAACCATCACCGCGCAGGTCCAGATCAATGAATATCTGGGCGAGCGCTCAATCTTGACATTGAAAAACGGCGGGCAGGCCTTCCGCGCCCTGGTTCCGCCCGATACTGCCACCCGCAAGGGTGAGACCGTTGCCCTGACGTACGACCCTGAAAACCTGATGCTATTCGATAAGGACACCAAACAATTGATAGCCTGAATGACGCCGGAAAAATTGATCACCAGCAAAGACCAGGCCCGAAGCGATCGAGACAGGATCGGTTGCGGCAAATCAGATCAATTGCCCCAAGCCAGTGTCATTCTTTGCCCGCCGCGCTGGCCACGACACGCCCAGCAAAAAACCGGCACACCAAAACAGGGGCGCAACTTAACTAGGGAGAACTGAAATGAGTATTTTTAGCGCGATTACCAGACGCAAATTCATGCAAAATGTCGCCGCCAGCGCCGGGGCGGCAGCCATGGGCAATTCGCTCATCACCCCCAGCTTTGGCGCCACCAATGTGCCGCCGGGCAAGAAGCTGTTCAAGGACATCAAGCTTAACTATTTCCAGGATTCCAACTGGCTACATGCGCCGCTATGGCTATCGAAACATCTGGAAGCGGAAGCCGGCGTTGGCATCAAGGGCCGCGAGATGTATGACGGCGGCGATGCCATTGCCAAGATCCTGCCGCAGCTTTTGTCCAAACGCCCGCGCTTTAACTGGGTGCAATATCCCTCGCTGTTTTTCGGCGCCTTCGCCGAGACCGGACAGCTTGAGCCGCTCGACGAATATTTCGCCCAATATGACGGCACCAAGGAATATCTCGACTGGGTGATGCCCGCTTATTCTGAGTTCTACACCAAATGGGACGGCAAGAATTACGGCGTGATGCTCGATGGCGACATTCACATCATGCATTACCGCAAGAGCTATTTTGAAGATAGCGCCTTGCAAGGCAAATATTCCAAGCGCTTTCAGCAGAATCTCGAAGTGCCCAAAACCTGGGACGACTTTTTGAAAGTCACCCAGTTCATGACCGAAGAACTCAGCTCCAAAGGCGTTTACGGCACGTCGATGGTGGTCAATCCGCCAAACTTCGGCTGGGGCTTTTGGATGAATATCGCCGCCTCCGCCGGGGTCAATTATTTCGACGAGAACATGAACCCGGTGATCAATAAGGGCAAAGCCGCCGAAGCGCTGGATATGTATAAGGAGATCATAAAATTCGGCCCGCCAGGCGCTCAGGCGATGGATATCGGCACGACCATTCAGCGCTGGCAATCAGGCTCCGACGTGATGTCGATCTGGTGGATTGATCTGGCCGAATTCACTGTGCAGCAGCAGGGCACGCAAAAGGCCGAAGACCAACGCGCGGCGCTGGTGCCGGGCTGGAAAAACGATGACGGCTCGATCACCAACCGCGCCATGTCGCTATGGTGCCGCACCGCGTCGATCCCCAAAAACCTGCCGCAGGACGTCAAGGACGCCGCCTTCTATTTCATCTACCGCATGTCTCATCCCGATTATTCCAATGAGTTTGTTGCCGATGAATATTGCGGCTCGGACCCTTACGGTAAATCCCATTATGGCAATGCGGCGGCGGATCTTTATCTCAAGGCCAACCCGCAGCGCGGCACGGATAATGAGCTTTGGAAAACCAATTCCGGGATTTTCAAGACCAAGGAAACCGCCAGAAACCATCTCGATGCGGGGCTGGCCAATATCGAAGTGGGCTATCCGCAATTGTTCTGGGAAGGTGCGCCCGAATATGCCGACGCCCTCGGCCGCAATATCTCCAAAGCCGTGGCTGGCAAATTGACAAGCCAGCAGGCGCTTGATGAAGCGGCCAATGAATGGGTGAAGATTGCGCAAAAGCTGGGCCTCGACAGCCAGAAGCGGCAATATCAGAACTTCATCAAGGGCGCGCGCAAACTGGGTTATAAGATCTAGAACTTTTCTAGTCTTAGCAGTGACGGACCGTCTGCCCCTTTCCTCCTGGGGTGGGCGGTCAAACCCATACGATCCTGCCGCCTTTAAGTCGCAGTAAAATTGAGGGCCAAACCATGAAGAAAATTCTCAACGACCCCGCCGCTTATGTCGACGAAATGCTTGCCGGGCTGTGCGCGGCCCACCCGGACATTTATACGCAGTCCGAAACCCGCGTGATTGCCAGAGCGGGCGGCGCGACGAAGGGTAAAGTCGGCATTGTAACCGGCGGCGGTTCAGGCCATCTGCCGGTCTTTACCGGCTATGTCGGCAAAGGGCTATTGGACGCCTGCGCCATTGGCGATGTTTTCGCTTCGCCGTCAACCGAGCAAATGGCCGGTTCAATGCGATGTGCCCATGGCGGGGCTGGCGTGCTACGGCTGTACGGCAATTATGGCGGCGACGTTATGAATTTCGACATGGCCGGCGAAATGGTCGAGATGGAAAACGATATCAAATCAACCACCGTTCTGCTCGCCGATGATGTCGCCAGCGCGCCGCCAGATGAGGCCGACAAACGCCGCGGTGTCGCCGGAATGGTCTATGCGTTCAAGATGGCCGGCGCCAAAGCCGAGCAGATGGCCGATCTCAATGAGGTCACGCGCATTGCGCAAAAGACCGCCGACGCCTGCCGCTCCATTGGTATGGCGCTGACCTCCTGCACCGTGCCGCTGGCGGGCAAGCCGACATTTGAAATCGGCGCCGATGAAATGGAAATGGGCATGGGTATTCACGGCGAGCCAGGGATCTGGCGCAACAAGCTTAAGCCCGCTGATGAGATCACCACTGAGATGGTCGAGCGGTTGCTGGCCGATATGCCGCTGGGCAAAGGCGCGCGGATATCCTTGCTGGTCAATTCATTGGGCGCGACGCCGCCTGAAGAGCTTTATATTATGTATGCCAAGGCCAGGGCATTGTTCGACGCGGCTGGCATCACCATTGTCATGCCATTGGTTGGGCGCTATGCCACGTCGATGGAAATGACCGGCGCCACCATGACCCTATGCAAGCTTGACGATGAACTGGAGGCCCTGCTCAAGGCCCCCGCTTATTGTGCATTTTGGCAGGTGTAGGGCCATTAACATTATACGCGAGCACGATCCGTAACAGCTGAACGGAATGACGGTGGGCGAAATGACAACAAACGCAATGACAACGATCAGCCTGCGCGCGGGCATTGAAAAACTCGCCCCCCATATGGCAACTTGCGCGGGCGAGTTGAACGCGGCTGATGGCAGGCTCGGCGATGGCGATCTGGGCATTACCATGGACCGGGGCATGGCAGCGCTTGCCGCCATTACCGACGATTTGCCCGATGACGTTGGCCTGGCCTTTTTGCAATGCGCCAAGGAATTCACAAAGATTTCCGGCTCCAGTTTCGGCACGCTGTTTGCCACCGGCTTAATGAGCGCGGCAAAAACCTGCAAAGGAGCGAGCCGGGTCGAATGGGTTCAGGTCTCGCCTTTGCTGGCCGGTGCAGTGGAGGCCATGATGGCCCGCGGCAAAGGTAGCCTGGGCGACAAAACCGTGCTTGATGGACTGGATGCCGTAGCCAAAGCCAGCGACGGCCTGAAAGATCCGCAAGAATTGCTGGCGATTGCCGCCGTAGCCGTCGGCGCAACGTTATCTGACTTTCGCGGGCGCCAGTCACGGCTGGGCCGCGCGCGCATGTATGGCGAAAAAAGCGCCGGCCTGGACGATCCGGGCATGCTCGCCCTGGCCCGGTTGATCGACGGGTTGAAATCGTGAGCAAAGCTGGCCCCTTTGTCATAGGCGTCGATGGCGGCACGGAGGGCCTGCGCGCCGGGGTCTTTGATTTAAGCGGCACGCCAATTGGCCAATGCGCGCTTCCCTATAAGACGGATTTTCCAAAACCTGGCTGGGCCGAACAAAATCCTGCTGACTGGTGGAACGCACTTGGGCACGCCGTTCGCGGGGCTGTAGCAGATGCCGACATTGCGAGCGATGCAATAGCCGCGATCTGTCTTGATACCACTTGCTGCTCGGTGGTCGCACTGGATGGTGAGGGCAAACCGCTACGCCCGGCGCTGATCTGGATGGATGTGCGCGCCAGCCGCGAAGCCGACAAAGTTTGCGCCACGGGTGATGCGGCGTTGCGCATTAATAATGATGGTGCTGGCCCGGTGTCGGCGGAATGGATGATCCCCAAAGCGCTATGGCTCAAGACCCACCAGCGGCAGCTTTATGAGCGCACTGTCACGATCTGCGAATATCAGGACTATCTCAATTTTCATCTCACCGGCCGCATGGTCGCCAGCATCAACACTGTCGCGGCGCGCTGGCATTATCAACGCTCCCATGGCGGCTATCAGAAGGGGCTGCTGGACAAGCTCGGCCTGAGTGATCTGGCGGAAAAATGGCCCGCCGAAGTGATTGCGCTTGGCAGCCAGATCGGCGGTCTGACGCCGCGTGCTGCGCGCCATCTGGGGTTGTCCGAGGGCACGCCCGTTGCGCAAGGGGGGGCGGACGCGCAGATCGGCATGATCGGTCTTGGCGTCGTGCGCCCCGGTACAATGGCGCTGATTACCGGCTCATCGCATTTGCAACTGGGTCTCGCCGCGGCGCCGGTTCATGGACCCGGCATCTGGGGAACCTATGAAGATGGGCTAATCCCGGGCCTGCATGTGGTCGAAGGCGGGCAGGCCTCGACCGGCTCTGTGCTGAACTGGTTTCGCAATCTGGCAGGGGGAGGAGACGGCGGCGACGGCGACGGCGGTAATGATGAGCGCAATAATGGCGCAGCCCCCTCGCTGAGCTATGAGCAGATGAGCGCTGAAGCAGCCGCCATCGCACCGGGCTGCAATGGGCTGACAGTGCTTGATCATTTTCAGGGCGCACGCACGCCCCATACGGATTCCACCTCGCGCGGCGCCATCACCGGCCTCACCCTCAACCACAGCCGCGCCCACATTACGCGCGCCATTATGGAGAGTGTCGCCTTTGGCACGGCGCTGATTTTGGAGACCATGCAACGCGGCGGCATTGCCGTTGGTGAAATCGTTATTGCTGGCGGCGTCACCCGCTCGCCGCTGTGGTTGCAGATCCACGCCAACATCGCCAACACGCCGTTGCGAATTACCAAAGTTCCGGACGCGCCAGCATTGGGCAGCGCAATTTTAGCCGCTGTTTGTACGGGCCAGTTTGCCACCATTGAGCAAGCCAGCGAGCAAATGGTCAGCGTTGCGCGGGTCATCGAACCGGGCCCTGCCGCCCATGAGCGCTACGGCCAATCTTACGCGGCTTACAAAAGGGCATATAGCGCGCTCAAGGCCATTCACCTGGAGGACTGAACATGCTCAAGAACATCGACCCGCTGCTAAATGCCGACTTATTATTTGTACTGGCGCAAATGGGCCATGGCGATGATCTGGTATTGGTCGACCGTAATTTCCCCGCCCGCTCTGTCGCCGCCAGCACCACCAGCGGTACTTTAATTCGCGCTGATGGCTCAGACATCCCGGCAATGGCGCGCTCAATATTCAGCGTTTTTCCCCTCGACAGCTTTGTCGGCGCCCCAATTTCGCGCATGGAAGTTGTCGGCGCTCCCGATGACATCCCCGATGTGCAGCGCGATTTGCAGCAGATCGCTCATGCAGCCGAAGGATCACCTGTAACCATGGCGGCGCTCGACCGGATGGCATTTTATGCAACCGCAAAAAACGCTTTTGCCGTCGTCGCAACGTCTGAGGCGCGCCCCTATGGCTGTTTCATATTAAAAAAGGGCGTGATCTTTCCCGATAACGCCTGAACCGCTATGATCCTGCCAGCGTCATCATCACGACCTTCCAGCAGCGCCAGACGCGAGGCCAAACCCGCGCGCCGAAACAACAGGAAACCTAAACACCCAATGAGCAGCGCCGCCGCATCCACAACCGATTACCAAGCCCTGAGCGCGCAAACCCTGCCCGCCAGACTGGGCGCACTAGCGCCACTAACTGACCGACTGGGACCTGACAGTGCGCGCTGGTCCGTCAAGGAAATCGGTGACGGCAATCTCAATCTGGTGTTCATTGTCACCTCGGATCGCGGCGCGCTGATTGTCAAGCAGGCGCTACCCTATGTGCGCCTCGTTGGCGAGAGCTGGCCACTACCGCTCAAGCGCGCGTTTTTCGAATTTCACGCGCTGACCCGGCAGGCGCGCCGGGCGCCCGGTACTGTTCCTGAGGTCTATCATTTCGATGAAGCCCAGGCGCTGCTCGTGATGGAGTTTTTCAGCCCCCATGTGATTCTGCGCCATAGTCTGATGGCCGGTGAAACCCATGACGGTCTGGCTACCACGCTTGGCCTGTTTTGCGCGCGCACGCTGTTTCGCGGCTCTGATCTGTGCATGGATGCGCCCGCACGCAAGGCCGATGTCGCGCTATTTTCCGGTAATGTTGAATTATGCGACATCACTGAGACGCTCATTTTCACCGATCCTTATTTCGACGCGCCGCGCAATCATCACACGAAAGGTCTGGACGCGGCTGTTGAGCGGCTACGCGCCGACAGTGCCCTCAAGATCGAAGTGCAGCACCTCAAAGCCAAATTCTGCAACCACGGCGAGACCATGCTGCACGGCGATCTGCACACGGGCTCGGTGATGGTGTCAGGTAATGAAGCCAAGGTGATCGACCCGGAATTCGCGCTTTATGGCCCTATGGCGTTCGACATCGGCATGTTGCTGGCCAATTTCTGGATGGCTTATTTTGCCCAAAGTGGCCACGAAGACGCGCGCGGCGCCCGGGACCAATACCGGCAGTGGATTTTAACCGTCATCGAAGATATCTGGGGGACATTCCACGCCGAATTTACACGGCTGTGGCATGAGGAGCGCACCGGCATACTCTATGAGCGCTCGTTATTCGAAGCGCAGGGCCAGGGCGAGGCGGCATCACGCGCGCTGACCCAAAAGCTTTATGAGATCTGGCGCGACATGCTCGGTTTTGCCGGTGTGGAAATCATCAGGCGGACCTTATCCCTGGCGCATATCGCGGAGAATGATTTGATCGAGGACGAGGCAATGCGCGCCCATTGCGAAGCGCAGGGGCTTGAGCTCGCGCGCCGTTTGATCGTTGAGCGCTCAGCCTTTGGTGATATGAAAGCGGTCAACGATCTGGCACGGAGCATTGCGAGAAAATCCTAAGCGGTAGGCTAATCTTAAGCACCGAAAATAAAATAACGCCCGCAAAACCATAACGACAAGACACAAGGCAAATGACAAAAGGCACAACAGCATGAAAGTAGGCGAACAGCATTATCGCTCGATCTGGTTTGACGACGCGGCGGGGGAGGACCGCGCAGGCGAGGTTAAGATCATTGACCAGCGCTGGCTGCCGCATGAGTTTCGCGTGGTCTCGCTTGTTACGCGCGAAGAATTCGCCACCGCCATTGCCGATATGTGGGTGCGCGGGGCGCCGCTGATTGGCGCAACCGCGGCGCATGGCATGGCGCAGCAAATGAAGCGTGATCCGTCCGACGCCTCGCTGAATGAAACCTGGGACATCCTGCACGCGACCCGGCCAACAGCGATCAATCTTCGCTGGGCGCTGGATGATATGCGCACGCGGTTGCAAAATCTGCCGGAAACCGAACGCGCCGCTACCGCCCATGCGCGCGCCTTGCAAATCT
>JAJRRE010000226.1 GCA_024279745.1 Alphaproteobacteria bacterium | reverse complement strand
CATTTGCTGCAATTCTTCGCGCCGCGGATGGCCGGTAACATGCACCAGCTCCTCAGCATCGGTGATAACCTTGCAGCCCATTTCCGCCAGCTGATTATGCACGCGCCCAACGGTTTTTTCATTGCCGGGAATGGCGCGCGAGGAATAGATCACCCAATCGCCTCGCGCCAGTTTGACATCGGGATGATCGCCGGCGGCAATGCGCGCCATAGCGGCCCGGCTTTCACCCTGCGAGCCGGTGCAAAGGGCGACAACGTCTTTGCGATCTAGATGGGCGTACTCGCGCTGATCGTAATATTTGAAATCTTTGGGCAGATAGCCGGTATCGATCGCGACTTGAATAATGCGGTGCATGGCGCGTCCGCACACCACGAATTTGCGCCCCGCCGCATGAGCCGCATCAGCCACGGCCTTGATCCGCCCGGCATTAGAGGCAAATGTTGTCACCGCGACCCGGTGCGGCGCTTTTTTGATCAGCTCAGCCAGCGTTTTGGCGATATCGCTTTCAGACGGCGAGGTCCCGTCACGAAACGCATTGGTGGAATCGCACACCATTGCATCGACGCCTTCATCGCCCAGGGCCTTAAGTTTGTCGGCTTCGGTCACACCGCCCATCACCGGCGCTTCATCGAGCTTCCAATCGCCCGTGTGAAAGACCGTGCCGTGCTTTGTGCGGATCGCCAACCCATTTGGTTCGGGGATTGAATGGGCCATGCCGATCAGCTCGACATTAAACGGGCCGACATCGAATCTGGCGCCAAGCTCCACCTGCGTGATCGGTAGTTTAAGATTGCCGGCAAAGTCCGCCTGTTTGGCGCGTAGTAATCCAGCCGTGAATGGTGTTGCATAAAGCGGCACTTCAAGGCGCGACCACAGATCGAGCACGGCGCCAAAATGGTCTTCATGCGCGTGGGTCAAAACAATGCCGTGCAGGCGTTTGCGCTGCGCTTCGATAAAGCGAATATCGGGCAGGATGACATCGACGCCCGGTTCGCCGTCGCCAGGAAAGGTCAGCCCCAGATCGACCATCAGCCAGTCACGCTTGGCGGCCGGACCTTGCCCATAAAGATAGCAGTTCATGCCGATCTCGCCGAGCCCTCCCAATGCCGCAAAAACCAAACCGTCCTTGCCCGGCGCTCCGCCGCCTGCACCGCCTCTTTGCCGCCCGGCCTTGGAACCGCGCTCACCATTAGCCACTTGTCCGGCCTCGTTTCTAGCCATATTTTTCTCTCAATTATCATCTGCTTGGTCACCTAAAGTGACGTCGCCAAAGCTGAATGTTGTAGTTACGCCGTCGGCATCCCGCAGCAGCAAGGCGCCAGTTTCATCGATCCCGGCAAATTTTCCGGTAACACGTTTTGCGCCGTTATGAATGCTCATTGGCTCGCCAATCTTACCAGCGCGGGCAATCCAGGCCGTACGGATCTGTTCAAATCCGCGCCCATTTTGCCAGTCACCCAACCAATGGTCGAACGCCTGCGCTACAGCTGCCAGCATGATCATCGGCTCGGCGCAAATACCCTGCGCCCGCAAATCAGTAACAGGCCTTGGCAATGCGTCGGGGCTATGTGCCAGATTAATCCCAATTCCCACAACGACCAGCAAGGCAGCGCTCTGTTTCGCGTTCTGTGTCGCGCCTGGCTGCCGTGACAAACTCTCACATAAAATTCCGGCGAATTTCTTGCCGTCGATTAACCCATCATTCGGCCATTTCAGCCGCAGTTTTAAACTCGCGGCGCGCTGGTCGGCGCCTTGATCAGTGCAATGGTCCCCGTCCTGTAACATAGCCAGACGGGTTGTGGCATCAAAAACTGCAAGACCGGCTATAAGCGACAATTGTGAGGCGAATTCAGGGCCACAATCGAGTGAAATCAACAAGCTAGCAAATAAATTCCCCTCCGTGCTGTCCCAGTCACGCCCCGACCGGCCTTTACCGCCGGTTTGGCGCTTGGCGCTCACCCAAAGTGGGCCGCTACGTCCCTTTTTCGCTAATCGCAGCGCTTCACTATTGGTCGAGCGCACTTCATCACGCTCAATTAATTCGTGATGATCTGGAAAGCGCGGGGGACCCGATTGATCAAAGCTCATTACCCCGCCGCTCCTGCAACGGAAATTAAGGGGCGCACAGGAAGCGGGCGCATCAGAAGAAACTTTTCGCCGCAGCGTTGGCAGCTTGCAACACCGGCTGCACCACCATCGGCAGCACAAATAACACAACCACAGCCCCGCTGAACGCCAAAATAACACCTTCAAGCCGGTTCATCGGCAAGAACCGTTCTTTGGCCTCGGTAAAGAACATGACTTTAATAATACGCAGATAATAAACCGCCCCGACCACGCTGGCCAACACACCGATCACCGCCAGTGGATAAAGACCCGCTTTAATCGCGGCCACAAACACATAGAATTTGGCAAAGAAACCGGCAAGCGGCGGAATACCCATCAAGGAGAACATCAAAATGGCCAGCAGCACGGCCATCGGCAGATTGGTTTGCGACAGCCCGGCCAGATCATCGATG
>JAJRRE010000225.1 GCA_024279745.1 Alphaproteobacteria bacterium | reverse complement strand
TCAACGGCCCGGTTATTGCGCTTTTCTTCCATGTCGATGAAATCGATCACGATCAGCCCGGCCAGATCGCGCAGCTTTAACTGGCGCGCCAATTCCTCGGCCGCTTCCAGATTGGTGTTGACCGCCGTTTGCTCGATGGAATATTCGCGGGTGGATTTGCCCGAGTTGACGTCGACCGAGACCAGCGCTTCGGTCTGGTTAATGACAATATAGCCGCCCGATTTTAGCGTCACATAGGGGCTGAACATGGCGTTCAGCTGCCGCTCGATCTGATATTTGGCGAATAGCGGCTCCGGGTGCTTGTAGGCGATGACGTTCTTGGCATGGGACGGCATCAACATGGCCATGAAATCCTTGGCCTGGGTAAAGGAATGCTCGCCGGCCACCAGAATTTCATCGACTTCTTTCGAATAAAGATCGCGAATGGAGCGCTTGATCAGATTGCCTTCTTCATAGACCAGATTGGGCGCACTGGAATCGAGCGTCAATTCGCGCACCGATTCCCAAAGCCGCAGCAGATATTCAAAGTCCCGCTGGATTTCCGCTTTGGTGCGCGAGGCGCCAGCGGTGCGAATAATCAGCCCCATGCCTTCAGGCACATCCAGCTCATTGGCAATAGCCTTGAGGCGTTTGCGGTCCGGCGCATTGGTGATCTTGCGCGAAATGCCGCCGCCGCGCCCGGTATTTGGCATGAGAACCGTATAGCGGCCAGCCAATGACAAATAAGTTGTGAGGGCTGCGCCTTTATTGCCGCGCTCTTCCTTGACGACCTGCACCAGCAGCACTTGGCGGCGCTTGGTGACTTCTTGAATTTTGTATTGGCGGGCGCGGCGGCGCGGGCGTACCGCCACTTCTTCCATGGCATCTTCAGTGCCAACTTCTTCAACGCCGTCGCCATTGGCGTCATCACCGTTATCGTCGTCGCCGTTTTCATCGTCATCATCACCGGCGTCGTCGCTATCGTCATGCTCGCTTACATCCGCTTCGGAAAATCCATCGGCTTTGGCCGCCAGCACATCGCCCTCTTGCGCGTCTGTGTCATGCACGCCCTCATCTTCGACCAATCCTACCGCGCGGGGCTTATCGGCCAGCTCGGCGGTCACTTCGTTTTCAGCAATTTCATTGTCGGAATGTGCGGCAGCAGGCCCTTCGATCCTGGGATCGCTTGGTGCGAGTGCCGGAACCGCTTTTTGCGGGCTGGCTTTTCCTTGAGCCAGTAATACCGCGCCAATGGCGGCCTGTGCCGCAACGGAAAGACCAGCCATGTCTGGCGCCGCGTCTGGGTCAACGGCGACGCTACGTCGTCTGCCGCCACGGCCACCGCGCCGGCGGGTCTTAGACCGCGCTTTGCGTTCTTCTTGCTGGCGCAGGCGTTTATCCGCGCGCGCTTCCGCTGCCGCTTCAGCTGCGGCTTCGGCGTCGGCTTCTTCTTGTTTTAACAGCTCCCGGTCGGCAATCGGGATCTGATAATAATCAGGATGGATTTCGTTGAACGCCAAAAAACCATGACGATTTCCGCCATAGTCAACAAAGGCCGCTTGTAGTGACGGCTCTACCCGGGTTACTTTGGCTAAGTATATATTGCCGCGCAGCAATTTGCGTGCGGCTGATTCATAGTCAAATTCCTCGACGCGGCCGTCGCGCAGGACCACAACCCGGGTCTCCTCGGGGTGGGCGGCATCAATAAGCATTTTGTTGTTGGACATAAGTGTCGTTCCCGGGCGCGCAGACGGTCAGCGTCGTCCGCTCCCTTGCCAGAAGGGGCGGTGAGCGGGGCCGCGTTGAAAATCGCGCGCGCTGTTGTTTGTGTTTGATATGAGAAAAGACCAGGAACAATATTTGCCCACCGCAACTCCTCAACTGAGGACCGGACGCCCAGCTGGGCGCTCCGCGTGCCGATCAACTGACCGACGACCCAGGAGAGTAAGAGGTGTATGGCGTGCTTTGTTGTCATGGTCCCATAATGGTTCCGACCTTTTTGCAGATGCAGTTAAAGGGCTGCAAGGCCGATAATAGTTGCCCGGTGCGGGCTGAATTATTGCACCCTTTTATGACTTGGATCAGGGGCAACGTGAAGCGCTGGCGACATTCGTTGCGGTTGCACTTGGGCGGTTGCAATTGGAATGTGCCTTCGCGGTCATCTTGAACTTTTTCTGTGTCTGAAACAGCGTAATGTCGCGGGGTGCGGAACTTTTGGTACTTTCCAAAGGATTTCTCCCAAGTCCAAAAATCTCGCCAGCCGTTAAGATTTATCAACACTCGAAACTCAACAAACGAGTTGAAATCCGACGAATAATCACAGCCTGTGGCGACAATCGCTAACGGCGATCACAGAAATATATTTTCGTCTTTCCGATCTTTACCACTGCAAGTTCAAGCCTTTGCAATCAATCATCGTTTAAAACGCGAGGATGGTTGCATTATGCGCAAACGCGAAACATTAAGGCGCGAGCGCTTGATATTATGCGCGAACGCCAAACATCGCTGGTCTTGCAAAGACTTGCGTAATATTGATCATATTAATCACCGCATGGAGCATATATAGCCATTGCGACCATAAAATGCGACAGAGCAATCTTGCCTTACTAAGGTGTGAACGAGGTCATGGCAAGCAACATCTCATATATAGTATGCGACTGCTAAGAAACAATTGGTTAATTTCTGTGCCAAATTCGGTACAAATTGCTTGCTGAGGTGGTAAATTCGGGGCAAATTCAATAGATCTGCTTTGGGTTCGACTGGTTAAGCTTTACACTCGCCTATGTCAGGGGCTGTTCGAAGCTAGGCGGGCAGACAACCTTATGGATGTTGTGGGGTTCTGATTGTGCCGTGTTCGGAACGATAGTCGGCAGATGACGACGCCGGCCAGCGCCAACGGGCAGCGGGCAGCGGCCAGAGCGGCCAGCAGACGTCGCCGCCGAGTTACTAACGGGCACTAACGGACCATGTACAGGGCTATGTGATACCTTTGATGATTGAAACTAAGTGAAGGGCACCTGAAAATTCACGGCAAAATGAAGATAACTATTTGGCATGGCAAGAACAAATTGATCAAAACCAGTATATGTCTTTTGATATTATTCGGTTTTGCCGGATGGCTTGCCCCAAGATCCGCGAGTGCAAAATCCACACGCATTATCGCCAGTCAGGTCGATATAACCAAATCCGGGCGGCGCACAACATTCTCGATGCATTTGTCGAAATCAGCCCCCGTGCAAGTGTTTACGCTGGCCGATCCTTATCGCGTGATCATTGATCTGCCTAGTATCGAATTTCAACTGTCAAGTAAGAAACGGGGCCAAATTCGCGGCAAAGGGCTGATCAAGGATTATCGTTACGGTGTGTTTGCACCGGGAAAATCGCGAATTGTGCTGGATGTCAGCGCGCCGATCATTGTTCGCAAATCCGGTGTCAGCCGCAAAAGCCGAGCGGGGGGTGCCAAATTATTTGTTGAATTTGAGCCTACCGACGATATCGGATTTTTGCTCAAGCCACCGCCGCGGCAAGCCGCCAAACGCAGGATTGCCGAGATCCTTCAGCGCCTGCGCGGTGCCAAATCGGACGACCACTCGCGGCCGGTGATTGTAATTGACCCAGGTCATGGCGGCGTTGACGCCGGAACCATCGGAGTCAGCTCGACTTATGAAAAGAATGTGACCATTGCCGTGGCAAAGCGTTTGCGCCGGATACTCATGCGCTCCAAGCGTTACAACGTACGGTTGACGCGGTCTTCTGACATTTTTGTGTCGCTGGATGATCGTGTGGAAATTTCCCGCAAATCGAGGGCCAATTTGTTCATCTCTATTCATGCGGACGCGATTGCCGACAAGGAAGCCGCCAAGAAGGTTCGCGGTGGCACGATCTATACTTTGTCCGAAAGCGCCTCTGACGAGCAGGCCCGGCAATTGGCAGACAAGGAAAATGCGGCTGATAAACTGGCAGGTGTTGAAACAAAATTTGGCAAAAAGGGCTACCAGGTCAAAAATATACTGATTGATTTGATGCGCCGCGAAACTGCCAATTATTCGATGGATTTTTCCAATTTGTTGATCGAGCAGTTTAAAGGCCGCATTCCGTTGCACGGCAAGAAGCACAAATCGGCAGCGTTTCATGTGCTCAAACAGACCCAAGTCCCCAGCGTGTTGATTGAATTGGGGTATATGAGCAATAGCCAGGACGAAAAAGCGTTAAAGTCGGCCAAATGGCAGAAGAAACTCGCCCGTGCCATGGGGCGCGCCGTGGACCGATTTTTCGCGCGCCAACTTGTCGGCGCCAATTAGCC
>JAJRRE010000224.1 GCA_024279745.1 Alphaproteobacteria bacterium | reverse complement strand
GTATTGGTATTGGTATTGGTATTGGTATGAGGTCGTGCGATCAATTGGTCTGCCGTAATTCATCATGGGACCGCGTGGCTTTTTCAGCGCTGGTCAGGGACACCGTGGCAAATACTTCGTCGAACAGATTGCTCTCCACGCCATTGGTAGGACATCCGGGTCGATCGGTTTTGGCCGGTTTCCAACCACATTGTAGCGTGAAAAATGTGATCAGCGTGGACGAGCGCTGCATTGCCGTAATGGCACCGGAGATCTGGTTCCAATTGTCGACATCCTTAGATGGGTGGGTGTCGAACACGCCATGTTTAGTTCCATCTTGCTCGGCGTAGTTCTGAAAATACATGACACGCCCGGAGTTTTCCTTGTCCCATCCTTCACGAACCGTATGACCTTTGGCGTAAGAATCCTGGATCATATGCAGAATCGATCCAAGGGCGCGATACCTAAATTCGCTGGCGTCATTGGTATGATACAGCGCATCGAACTCATCAAACCGTTGCATCAGCAGTCGCTTGCGCTTGGCATTCGCGGTGCTGATTATCGGACAGCCGCCATTGGATGACGCGGTTTCTTGAACATCGCCGCTATTGCCAGATTTTTTCACGCGTCTGATTTCAGCTTTGAAGCAATCAAACGTCATCACGCCGGTAGCGGCCGCCCAGGCGTGCCTCGCATAGCCGCGCATCTTGGCCAGGATTTGGGCGCGGCTCTCGTCGCCCTGGCCCATCGAATGGAGATATTGGAGATCACCAAAATGGCTTGCCCATAAAATATCGTTTTGCAGTTTTTCTTCCAGCTGTGGGCGTTCTCTGGCGCCCCTCGATCTTAGCAGGCGGCCAATCAGCAATTTTCTTTTTGAAAATTCTTCCTTTTTCAGAACATACAGTCGTTTCATCCGGGCGACGACTACGCCAAATTTCTTCATCCACTTGATTCCATTGACAACCGAGCCTCCTGAATCTCTGGTATATTTGTAACCTCTAGGATTACCGCCAGTTCTGGGGAACAGATATCCGCCTGGATCATCATTGAACAGCAGCCCGTAGACAACCTGCTGTCTGAGTTTTGGATGTTGGGCGGAATAGGATTGGCGCCGCTCGGCATCATTAAGGGCCTCAATCGTGATGCGCTCATGAATACCTTGACGCAGTTTGGCTCCCTGGCTTTTTCTTATTTTTCTAATAATCCAGAAACGGTCCCCCAGCTTGACCTCCGCTTCGACATTAATGCCAAACGCGTAAGAGCGATCAGGGCTCGCAAGCGTCATAAGCAACGCAAGGAACATTAAAAATAATGGATTTATCTTGTTAGCTGCTTCCTCTGTTTTATCTGCGAGCATGTGGCCATGGGTATTGTTTGCGAGGGAATAACAAAAATTCACCAAACGTTTGGGCATGACTTCCTCTATCAAAATAGATCAAAGCGTCGATTAAAAAACAATTCAAAGCGCATTAAGAAATCGCGGCCACTTTGTGAAGGCGGGACGACACTGGGGTACATCAAACGGAGAAATCATCCGCCCTCTGGATTGACCAGCATTGAAGTTCGGTCTCTTTGATCTATCGGTAATCTACCGGAATATAACCCGTGAGAAACGTCCTTTTCACATAAGTCTTTTGCATCAAGAAAGCATATGCAGTTGTGTAATGTCTACATAGTAATTCAAATTCATTGAAAGAAGTCGCGGTGCTGCCATGCTGCTTGCCACGAGCAGTGTGCAGATAAAACAATACTGAATTGGGTATTTCAAAAGCGACGTTCGAAGAACAAGGCTGAAGCCGGCTGTTAATCTTGTGCAAGCTTTTGTGCATGCCTTTTGGGGGAGAAAGGGAGCCGGCGCTAAACGACTTTAAAATACCATTTTACCTGAAGCCAAGTCGTGCGGTGACAATCTCAGCAAGTTATTTTATCCCCGCAATTTGGCGCTGCGTTAAGCTGTTCGACATGTTGGAAAACTCAACGATCGACAGGAAGTAACCGTGGCGAATACACCAAATTTAATACTGCCCTATATCTTGGCGGCGCAGGCGCAAAAGCATGTCACCCATAATGAGGCGATCACGGCGCTCGACGCAGTTGTTCAGCTCTCAGTTAAGGACCGTGACCTGACAAACCCGCCTGCCAGTCCGGTCGATGGCGACCGGTTTGTCGTCGCGATTGGAGGAGCCGGAGTATGGGCCGGTAAGGACGGGCAAATCGCCGCCTTTCAAGACAATGCGTGGAGTTTCTATGTGCCGCGCACCGGCTGGCTTTCCTATGTCGCCGACGAAGCCATTCTGTATATCTATAATGGCACCAGCTGGTCTGCTTTTTCGAGCGGCGGTCTAGGGGGGGCATCGGCGCTCGTCAATAATTCGCCTTTTGGAAGTCAAACACGTTTTGAGCTGGTTGAAGAAGAGCTGACTTTGGCAGGTGCTTTTGTCGACAGCACGATTCAAATTCCTGACCGCGCCATTGTGTTCGGTGTCAGCACGCGCACAACGCAGGCGGTCACGGGCGCCACTTCTTATGATTGCGGGATAGCTGGCAACGTTGGAAAATATGGGGCCACGCTTGGAGCAGCTCTTGGTAGCAACAATTCCGGCGTCACCGGTCCGACGGCCTTCTATGCCAATACGCCAATCCGCATCACCGCCAATGGCGGAAATTTCACAGGCGGCAATGTCCGCTTTGCTATTCATTACATGCTTTGCATTGTTCCCACATCGTAAGGTCAAGGAGAACTCATGTCAGGAACCACATCGGGTGTTTCGTTTACGCAATCGGGCGACGACACCAATATGCGTATCTTTCGCGGCAAAACACTGTCCTTTCAAATCATCTGGGGCGGCGCCACCCCAATCGATATAACCGGCCATACGGCCAGCTTGCAGGCGCGTGGTCTTGGCGGTGAACTGCTGCTGGATCTGTCCACCGGCAATGGCGGCATCACTGTCGACGGCCCTAATGGCAAGCTGAGCCTGTCCGCCCCGCCTGCCACCACAAGCCTTGTGCGCAAGGTCGGCCGTTATGAACTGGAAATGACGAGCGCAGGTGGTGATGT
>JAJRRE010000223.1 GCA_024279745.1 Alphaproteobacteria bacterium | reverse complement strand
GCGCCCATGCTTAGTGATACCGGGCCGACGTTTTGTGTCGCCGGAAAGTTTCCGGGCTAGTGCGATTTGCTGTTGGGGAATAGGTTAACGGTAGACCTACGGACTCTGACTCCGTCAGTCCTGGTTCGAATCCAGGTTCCCCAGCCATCGCGCCTCCCAGGCAATTGCACCCGGTCGCCTGTCGCCTGCCGGCAATCCCATAATCGAATATGCCGCCCCGTGAGACGTTGTTTATTTATAAGCAATGGCGCGCGCCCCCCACAACCTTGCTATGATCGAGCAGCCAAAGTGTTTTTGCCGATGTGCATCGCAGCGTCGATAATTTGACGCTTTGGGGATGTGGGGAGTGCCATGCGGCTCGTGCAATTGGCCCCAAACATTGTTATTTCAAAAGCCTGCCTTACATTACAGGAGTATACTGAGATCGGATGAGGGTATACTGAGACCGGCGATTGGGCGAATATCTGCGGGCCGGAATAATACTCGCCGGCAAACGATGCATAGCGTGTTTATTGCCAATCATAATGAGGCGGCCTAGCCCGATCTATTTACTACCGCCCGTTTGGTTTTCCGAAAAGCCGGAGTAAGACCGCCAGAAGCGTGATGGACCGCGTGCTTATTGCTAACATTAGAGCCACGCGCCGCCGCATATTGAGCGCTATTTCTACGAGACGGCGGCGGGCTGGCGAATAGTTCGCAGCTGGTGGTTTTATTCAATGGAGCACGGCTTTGAACTTAAACAGCGTGAGCTTTCAGCGCCTGCTGTAATCCATCGATTGGTATGAGAAATTAGAAAAAAGGTTGGTCAGCGCGATCATGGCTAAGGGCTCGAAAACTTTATACTGGACGCGCGATAAGGTACTTGAATTGCGCGACGCGGGCCGCGCGGTTTGGAATAAAAACTTTGCCGCCGGGGTTGATGAAAGGAGCGACGGTTTGGGCGTGATCGGACGCCGAACCGCGGGTGCCGCGCCCCCCCAGGAGAACAGCAATCCAAAACCCCAACCCTCAAAGGGCCAGATCCTGAAGTCCCAAACCCCAAAGGACCAGACCCCAAAGGACCAGACCCCAAAACCCAAGCCCTTAAAGGGTCAGACCTCTAAGTCACAAGACCCCAAGCACCAGGCTCCCTATGATTTGGCAGATTTGCTCGACCGGCAAACCTTGCCGCGCGATTACGATGAGCTAAGCGAACAAATGACCGATGCCGCGCGGGCTGCGGCCCCGCTGGTGTGGCTGCTGGGCAAAGTGCAAAGTGGAAAAAGCTCGATTGTACAAGGTCTGACCGGATGTAGCGACGCGGCAATCGGCGAAGGCTTCAGGGCCTGCACCAATAGCGCCAGAATTTTTGATTTTCCTGATGCGGCGCCTATGATCCGGTTTCTGGATACTCGTGGGCTTGGCGAAGCGGCCTATGATCCTGCCGATGATATAGCATTTTGTGCGCCGCAGACCCAATTGCTGTTGGTGGTGGTGAAAGCCATGGACCCACAGCAGGGCGCCATTGTGGATCTGGTGCGCCGTCTGCGCTTTGAGCATCCCCATTGGCCGGTGCTTGTGGCGCAAACCTGTCTGCATGACGCTTATGAGCCAGGCCAGGGACATCTGTTGCCTTATCCATACGGCACGCACATTAAATGTGACAAAGGTGATCCGCCTGCCGATCGGGCCAATAATCGCAATCGAGAGTTAGATCGGGCCTTACACTATCAACGCCAGTTGTTTGCCGCGATGCCCGGCAATGGTGCAGTCTGTTTTGTGCCACTTGATTTCACTTTGCCGGAGGATGGCTTCGAGCCGCGCCTCTATGGGTTGACGGCTTTGATTGATGCTATTGGCGAAGCCGCACCAACAGCATTGGCACGAATGTTACAAGAGGCTTTGTCTGTGCGCCGCAACCATTTCAGTGCGGCCGCCCACCCCCATATCCTGGGTTATGCCGGCGCCGCGGCGGCTGTAGATTTGTTGCCGATAGCCGGTCTGGTTGCCGTGCCGGCGGTCCAGGCCAAACTATTGCATGTGCTGGCGGGGATTTATGGCGCCCAGTGGGATAAACGATTGTGGCTGGAGTTTTCGGCCCAGTTGGGGGCAGGCATTGCCATGCGGTTGTTTGCCGGGCTTGGCTTGCGCGAACTTGCCAAACTAATTCCCGGCTATGGCCAGACCATTGGTACTGCTGGGGCGGCGGCGACCAGCTTTATTACTACTTATGCGCTGGGGCGGGCGGCATGTGTGTTTTTAGCAGCCAAACAGGTCGGTGTTGACGACGCCCAAGCCGTGGCCAAGGCTTACCGTGAAGGTTTGGCACAAGCCCTGGATTTGGTTAAAGATCGCTCGTTCACGGCCTCATCCTCATCGTCGCCCCCGTCGCCATCTTCGCCGTCCTCGTCTTCTGTGGCCTCGCCGTCGTCTTTGTCTTTCGCGGCCTCGGAGCCGCCCCCTGAAAGCCAAAAAGACGGCATGAACAAGTGAAGCTCCAGCCGCTCCCAGAGTGCTGGTGAGCCAGCCAAATAAGATGTTTCGGAGAACCCGCTATGAGCCCTAACCTACCCACGACATTGCGGCTTGTTCTGCTTGGGCTGGCGCTTGTCTTGCCGCTGGTTTCGCTTGTCGGTCTGGGCAGTTTCTGGCTTTGGCAGAATGGCTATTTGATCGCCTGGGCACTTGCGGCTTGTGTGTTCACACTCAGTATTTACGGATTTGAGCTGTGGATGCTGCACGGCCGGCGCCGCAATCAGGCCCCGGACATTGCTGGCGCAGTGGGTGGCAGCGCGGCCAAGGGACCGGCCAACAGGAGCGTTATAAAGGAGCGAACTGGCACCGACATTGGCACCGATATTGGCAGCAGTAATGGGGCGGACCAGGAGGTTCCCATTGATCAAATACACCGCTCTTCTGCCAGCGCCAGTGAAGACGATGGCACCGATACCGATATCGATCCTCGATGGAGCGAAGCGGAGCGGCGCGCCTGGGCCACGGTGCAAACTTTCAGCGCCGGCATCGATCCTGAAACCATTGATAGCCGCAAAGCCGTGCTTGATCTGGGGCGCGATGTCGTCACTTTGGTCGCCCAATCACTTCACCCCGATCAACGCGATCCAGTACTGCACTTTACCGTGCCCGAAGGATTGGTGTTGATCGAACAGGTCGCGCGCCGCTTGCGTCCGCTCATTGAACAGTCCGTACCTCTGGGCGATCAGGTCACTATTGGGCAGCTCATGCGGCTTTATCAATGGCGTTCGGTGATCGCGGTGGCGTCGAAGGGCTATGATTTGTGGCGTTTGATCCGTGTTATGAACCCGGTGACGGCAGCTACGCAAGAAGTGCGCGAACAGGTTACCAAAAAGATATATGACTGGGGGCGCGAGGCTGCCGCTCGTAAGCTATTGCACCGATATATCGAAGAGGTCGCCCGGGCCGCCATCGATCTTTATGCAGGGCGCTTGAAAGTAAGCGCAGATCAGTTGGAAGAGCATTTGACAGCGCAATCTGCAAACGATTTGCAGCAGGTTGAGCAAAATTTGAGCGAGCCGCTGCGGGTCCTGATTGGGGGCCAGATCGGGGCAGGGAAATCGTCACTGATTAATGGATTATCTGATCAATTGTCTGCGGTTGTCGATACGTTGCCAGGCGCGCCTGATGTGACGACGCATCTGTTGCATAAAGATGGGGTGCCGGTGATGCTGGCCATAGATTTGCCCGGTCTTGATAGCCAGGCGCAGATCTCTCAGTTGCTGGATCAGCACTCGCAAAATTGCGACCTTATTCTATGGGTCGTAGCCGCCGACCGCGCCGACCGTGATCTGGACCTTCGCGCGCTAACCGCATTGTCGGCCAGCTTTGCAGCTGAGCCTGACCGTGTTTGGCCGCCTGTGTTATTGGTCATGAGCCATATTGATCGCTTGCGGCCGCTGCGCGACTGGCATCCGCCCTATGACTGGGAAGGGGGCGCCGATACCAAATCTCGTTCGATCAAAGCCGCACAAGAAGCGATTTGCGCGGATCTGGATGTGAAATGTGGTGATGTGATCCCCGCATTCCTCGGCAGGTCTCAAGGGGGCACGGCGCTGCTGCCTTACAATATCGATGGAGTTTGGGGGCGCATTGCCCAGATGCTGCCCGAAGCCAAGTCTGTAAGACTAAGCCGCCTCTTGAAAGATGCCACGCCGGCTTTTTCATGGCGTCGGCTTGGTGCGCAAACTTTGGCAGGGGCTCGCGGCGTAAAAAAGAACTTGTGGAAATAGTGGGCTGGAATGTTTCGCTGGCTGGATTAAAGCCCGGCAACGCCGAACCGCCGCCGCGTTTCCAAATTGGTTCCATTGCAGCGCAGTGGAATTGCAGTGAGCGCCAAGTCCTCATCAAGGTGCGGTGGCGCATCTAGGCATTAGAGCCTGATCGCCTGAAGTGGAAGCACTTGAGCGTCCAATTGGGGCGTGAATCAAACTCTTTGGGCAAGTGCTTAGAGCAGCCCGTCTACATAGATTGGTTTCCACTCAAATCGGACCTGCTGTAGGCGGACGTGGACAGCTCGGCGGGCCGGCCATCAGCACTCTCAAAGCGATCACGCATTAGCCATCACCGCGTGTGAATGCCCTGCCAAGGAAGCGTATATCAGTTCAATATTCGCCAGAACATTCTCTATTGGGCGGCAGCATCCAATCAGGCTCCCGTATACCAATGGATTTGTAACCGGACCGCCCGATAGCATTGAGAATGGGGCTAGTTTGAAATTTGCCACTCACAACAGCGCTACTCTGCCCCCGCCAAAGGTATAGATTGGTTTTTGGACGTGCAGGGAAGACCTTGAATAACATTCGCATTTTTGGAGAAAAATATTCTTCCAGATTAAAGAATTGAATGGATCTAGAAGTTTACTATCGTTTTAATTACGAATATTATGCAATTTACACGGCAGTACTTTTCTTTTAACTATTTACTTGATATAAAAATTGCAAATTGTTGTCGCCGCCTCTTTTGAACT
>JAJRRE010000222.1 GCA_024279745.1 Alphaproteobacteria bacterium | reverse complement strand
TAACTGGCTGCAAACGCTCTATCCAATCTGGGCCAAGCTGCGCCCCGACGATATTTATATCTCCGCGCTGGTTGGTCTGGCAGAGATGGCGCTGAGCGGCTGCACGACATCATCGGATCATTTATATCTGTTTCCCAATGGTGTGCGCCTTGATGATGAAATCCGCGCCGCGCAGGAGATCGGTTTGCGCTTTCACGCCGCGCGCGGGGCCATGAGCATCGGCGAAAGCAAGGGCGGTCTGCCACCCGATGTGCTGGTTGAGCGCGAAGAGGATATCCTTCGCGATTATGACCGGGTGATCAGCGCCTTTCACGATCCCGCCCGCGGCGCCCTGCTGCGCATTGCGCTGGCGCCGTGTTCGCCCTTCTCCGTTTCGCGCGAGTTAATGCGCGATACCGCAATTGTGGCGCGCGAGCGCGGCGTCGGCCTGCACACGCATCTGGCGGAGAACAGCCAGGACATCGCCTATAGCCAGGAGCAGTTCGGGATGCGGCCGGGCCAGTATGCGCAAGAACTGGGCTGGACCGGCACTGACGTCTGGCACGCCCATTGTGTGCAGTTGAATGACCAGGAAATCGACTTGTTCGCGCGCAGCAAAACCGGCGTCGCCCATTGCCCGTGCTCCAATATGCGCCTGGCCAGCGGCATTGCGCCGATTGCTAAAATGCGCGGGCGCGGCGTGGCGGTCGGGCTTGGCGTTGACGGCTCAGCATCCAATGATTCTGGGCATCTTCTCAATGAAGCGCGCCAGGCCATGCTATTGCAGCGGGTATGTGCGGGCGGCGACGAACAGGCTCACAGCGGCGCGGCGTTCAGTGCGCGCGAGGCGCTGGAACTGGCGACTATCGGCGGCGCGAGCGTGCTCGGGCGCGATGACATCGGATCGCTGGAGCGCGGCAAATGCGCGGACTTCGCCATTTATGCGACGGACACGATTGCCATGAGCGGCAGCCAATGGGACCCGGTTGCCGGGTTAATGTTTTGCGGGCCGGTCAATGCCGCCCATGTTTATGTGGGCGGGCGCGCCATTGTGCAGGACGGCGCTCTGGTCACAATAGACGCAGGCGCCGCGATTGAGCGTCATGCCAAAGCTGCGATGGAGCTGATCGCGCGGGCGTCGTAACGCAGATAACAAAGAGATCATGTTATGCAAGCGCCGCGCTCGCACAGCGGTCATAGAGTTTTCGCCCACCGCTATAGGTTGCGCGAATGGCGCGATCATCGGCAAGGATCACCTGGATAAACAGCGCCTCCCAAAGGTCATTGGCATGGCCCATGCGCGCGGCGATCAGCGGCGTTGATTTCAAGTCAATCACGATCATGTCCGCCTCATGTCCCGGCTTCAGATTGCCGATTTTGTCGCCCATGCGCAACACGTCGGCCGAGCCCACTGTCGCCAGATAGTAGGCCTTGGCCGGGTGCAGGGAATAGCCGCGCAACTGGCATATCTCATAGGATGTTTTCATGGTGCCGAACATTGAGAACGACGTGCCGCCGCCAATGTCCGTGGCCATACCGATGGGGATTGCCCGCGCGCCCTCACGCAGCTCGTTCATCTTGAACAGGCCTGAGCCGATAAACGTATTGGAGGTCGGGCAATGGGAAATGCCTGAGCCCGATGCTTTCAGCGCGGCAATCTCACGGGAGTTCAAATGAATGCAATGGCCGAAATTGGCGCCTTCACCAACCAGGCCATAGCGCTCATAAACGCTTAAGTAATCAGGCGCATCAGGATAGAGTTCGCGCATCCATTCCAGCTCAAACAGGCTTTCCGACATATGGGTTTGCACCAGACATGTGGGATGCTCGCGCCATAATACCCCAGCGGCTTCCAGTTGCGCAGGTGTTGACGTTGGGGCAAAACGCGGTGTTACCGCATAGCTGAGCCGGTCCATACCGTGCCAGCGCTCGATCAGGGTTTTCGATTGGTCATAACCCGTCTGCGCTGTATCAAGCAATTGATCCGGTGCATTGCGGTCCATCATGACTTTGCCCGCTGCCATGCGCAGACCCAGCTTTTGCGCCGCACTGAAAAACGCATCGACCGATTGCGGGTGCGACGTGCAGTAAACCGAGGCGCTGGTGATGCCGTTGCGCAGGCATTGATCGAGAAACAGCTCGGCTGCGCCCGCAGCATAGTCTGGATCGGAAAATTTCATCTCAGCGGGGAAGGTGTAGCGATTGAGCCATTCGAGCAGTTGCTCGCCGTAAGCGCCGATCACTTCGACTTGCGGATAATGCACATGGGCGTCGACAAAGCCCGCCATGATCAGCGCGTCGCCGTAATGCTTGATGGGCCAATCGGGGCGGCGCGCGATGATGCTGGCAGCCGGGCCGACATCCTCGATCATGCCGCCGGCCACAACCACGGCGCCGTCTACATGATGCGACACCGCGGCATCGGGACCAACTTCAAACGGATCGCCCACAAACGCCCAAGTCTGGCCACGCAGAATGAAACGATCAGAAGAGCTGCTCATGATGCGGCCATTTCAAAAATAAAATCCAACTGCCGGGCTTCTATTCGCTCTTAAGATCAATGCGGCAAACGCGGCACGCCCCGTCGCGACCTGCCCCCCCTTTTTAGTAAAGCAGGAGAGCAGGTCATTGTTCTTTAACCCTGGCGCCAGCGAATGCCGTGCAGGGCCGCACCTGTCGTACAGGGTCGCACCTGTCGTACAGGGTCGCACCTGTCGTACAGGGTCGCGCCTGTCGTACAGGAAAGCTATTTCGACAGTTTTCCGTCCAGGCCTTCGACATAAAAGTTCATACCCGACAAGGCCCGGTCGGAAATCTTTTCACCGGCCTTCAGGAACATAGTGCCGTCCTGCTTTTTCATCGGCCCGGTAAAGGGGTGCAATTTGCCGCTGGAGATCTGGTCACGCGCGGCTTCAGCCAGCTTCACCACATCGGCGGGGATGGCTTTATTCCAGGCAGCGAATTTGAGCATACCGCTATCAATGCCGCCCCATGTATCGCCTGACTTCCAGGTGCCGTCCATCACCGCCTGCACGCGCTTGATGTAATAGGGACCCCAATTATTAACCAGCGCGGTCAACTGCGCCTTGGGACCGAACGCGCCCATGTTGGACGCCTGGCCGATGGCGAATTTACCCTTTTGCTCAGCCAGCTTCATCGCTGCCGGGCTGTCGGTGTGCTGGAACAACACATCGGCGCCCTGATCCGTCAAAGCCTTTGCCGCATCGGCTTCCTTGCCCGGATCAAACCAGGTCGATACCCAAATAACCTTGAACTTAACATTGGGATTGACCGACTTGGCGCCCAGATAGGCGGCGTTAATACCCATCACCACTTCAGGGATCGGGAATGACGCGATATAACCGATGGTGTTGGATTTGGTCATCTTGCCCGCAATGATCCCGGCGACATAACGCCCTTCATAAAAGCGGATGTTATAGGTCGAGACGTTTTTCGCGCGCTTGAAACCGGTTGAATGCTCAAACATGACCTTGGGGAAACGCTTGGCGACTTTCAAGGTCGGGTTCATATAGCCAAACGATGTGGTGAAGATAATTTTGTGGCCTTTGGCAGCAAGCTGCTGAATGACACGTTCCGCATCTGGACCTTCGGAGACCTTCTCCACATGGGTGGTCTCGATCTTGTCGCCGAACTTGGCTTTCAGCGCTTTCAGGCCCTCATGATGCTGATAGGACCAGCCGTGATCGCCGATTGGGCCGACATAAACAAAGCCGACCTTGACTTTGTCAGCAGCCAAAGCGCTGGCCGCACCGACGGCGAGTGCCAGGGCAGCAAGAGCGCCGACAATCGGTTTTGAATATTTCATTTTGGAATGTTTCATTAAAGACATTTGTTTCCTCCGGTTTGGTCTAGTCGTAAAACTGTATTCTTTGTGTCGCCTGGTCGGTTTCCTTGTGGGACACCTAAACGGGCAAACATTGCAATAGTCCAGCGCCCCGGCATTCTAGTATTCCAGCATTCCGTTGCGGCAACAGGTCCGCGGTCCTGATCAGCTGGCGGCGTAAAATGTCTGCCCCAGACAGGCGGGCGCATTGAGTTTGGCCTTGACCTTGTCGCGCGAGATAATCACGAGAACGATGATCGTGGCCAGATAAGGAAGCATTGACAGGATCTGCGGCTCAATATCAACCCCCAGCCCCTGACTATGCAGTTGTAAAATTGTTATGCCGCCAAACAAATAGGCGCCAAGCAGCACACGCATCGGCCGCCACGCGGCAAACACCACCAGCGCCAGCGCAATCCAGCCACGCCCGGCGGTCATATTTTCAACCCACAGAGGCGTTTGCACAATCGACAAATAAGCGCCGCCAAGGCCGCTACAGCCGCCGCTGAACATCAAGGCCAGATAACGATAGCGCACAACCCCGTAGCCAATGGCATTGGCCGCCTCGTGGTTTTCCCCTATCGCGCGCACGACCAGGCCGTTTCGTGTGCGGGCGAAAAACCAGCTGACACCGAGCACCAAAGCAATAGACAGATAAACCAGCGCGTCCTGACCAAACAGGATCGGCCCGATGATCGGCAAATCGGACAAGCCGGGAACCGCAAACTTGGGAAATGTCGGCAATGACTTACCCGAATAGCCCTGGCCCCAAAGGGCGGCAATGCCAAGTCCGAACATGGTCAGCGCCAATCCCGTCGCCACCTGATTGGCCAGCAGGGTCTGGGTTAGAAATGCGAACAAAAGCCCCATCATGGCGCCAGCAATTATAGCGGCGATTATTCCCGCCGTGAAACTTCCCGACTCAATAGTGCCGGCAAACCCGGCAATGGCGCCGACAATCATCATGCCTTCAACGCCCAGATTAAGAACGCCGGATTTTTCAACCGTCAGCTCGCCAATGGCGGCAAAGACCAGCGGCGTGGCGGCGATGATAATGCCCAGAATGATGCTTACTGTCAGGTCCATTAGATCATAATCCTATTCGGCGGCCTATTCGGCGGCCTGGCGCAGCGCGGCGGATGTCTTAGCGGCACGCCCGGTCCACTTCAGACGGTAATTAACGAACACGTCGGCAGCGAGCAAAAAGAACAGCAGCATACCTTGAAAAACACTTGTCGTGGCGCTTGGCAGGCTCATGGAAATTTGCGCGGATTCGCCGCCAATGTAAGTGAGCGCCAGTAATAGCCCACCAAGCAGCACACCAACCGGATGTAGCCGCCCCAGAAAGGCAACAATGATGGCGGTAAAGCCATAGCCCACCGGCAGCGCCGGGACCAATTGCCCGACGGGGCCCGCCGCTTCGAACACGCCAGCCAATCCGGCCAGCGCGCCGGAGATCATAAAGCACAGCCAGACAATGCGCTTGTCGGAAAACCCGGCAAAACGCGCCGCATGGGGCGCCTGTCCCGCAACCTTGATCTGAAAGCCCAATATATGCCGGTCAAGCACGAACCAGGCCAGCGCAACAATAATAAGCGCCACGATAAACCCTGCATGAGCGCGTGTGCCTTCGATCAGGATCGGCAAAATAGCGGCGTCGTGAAACAACCGGCTTTCAGGGAAGTTCAGCCCGTCGGGATCACGCATCGGCCCATGCACCAAGACGCCAAGCAGCAGCACCGCCACATAAACCAGCATCAGGCTGACCAGAATTTCATTGGTGTTGAGACGGGTTTTCAAAAAGGCCGGGATCGCGGCCCAGGCCATACCGCCAGCCGCGCCCGCCAGACACATCAGCGGCAGCACCCAGATGCTTTCGACCTGATAAAAATACAGCGCCCCCGCCGAGCCGCAAATGGCGCCGATAGCAAATTGGCCTTCCGCGCCGATATTCCAGACGCCGGCACGAAAGCCCAGGGCCAGGCCGATGCCGATCAAGATGAGCGGTGTCGATTTCACCATCAGTTCGGAAACCGAATAAAGCGATGTCAGCGGCTCAAAGAATATGGTCGTGATCGCGCGCACCGGTTCCTTGCCCATCAACGCAAACAGTAACAACCCGGCCAATATGGTCAGCCCCAGCGCGATAAAGGGCGTCGCATACAGCATCAGCTTTGAGGGCTCTTTGCGCAGCTCCAGCTTAAGCATTGAGCGTCCCTTCTTTCGATTGGCCAGTGGCTGCACTGGTAGCAGTGGTACTGGTGGCGGCACTGCTGGTGGCTGAACCCGCTAGTGCCGCCGTATCTGCCGTAGCACCGGCACCTGCCGCAGATTGCGCGTCCCCTGCCGCGCCTGCCACAGACTGCCCGCCCATATTGAGGCCGATTTCTTCGACGCTCAGCTCTTCCACCGGGCGCGCGGGCGAAAGGCGGCCATTGGCAATCACGGCAATGCGGCTGCAAATGGCGAACAGCTCATCAAGGTCCTGCGAAATGATCAACACTGCCGCGCCCTGCTTGGCCAATTGCAAAATGGCGCGGTGAATGTCGGCCGCCGCGCCCGCATCTACGCCCCAGGTTGGCTGCGAGGCTATGAACACGCTCGGCGCCTGCAAAATCTCGCGCCCCATAATGAACTTCTGTAAATTGCCGCCGGACAACGAGCGCGCCGCATGATCGACACCGGCGGTCATCACGTTAAAGCGCGAGACGATCTCGCCAGCAAATGTTTTTGCCCCGGCCACATCGATTACGCCCCGGCGGCTCAGCCCCTTGCATACCCGCGCTGATAAAATCGTATTATCGGCAAGCGACATGTCGGGCACGGCGGCATGACCCAGCCGCTCTTCGGGCACACAGCACATACCCGCGGCGCGGCGCTGATCCGGCCCGAGACCGCCAATGGCTTTGCCGTCCATGACGATGGCCTGGCTTCGCGCACAGGTCTGCTCACCAATCAGCGCGCTCATCAGCCGGCGCTGGCCATTTCCCGCCACCCCGGCAATGCCGTAAATCTCGCCGGCTTTAACGTCAAGGCAGATGTCTTTGAGCGACACGCCGAACTGTTCCGCAGCGTCCATGGTCAAAGCATCAAGGCTGAGCCGCACTGCGCCAAGAGCGCTGTTGCCGTCGCGCACGGGCGATACCAGCGTTGTGCCGATCATCATTTCAGCCAGACCTTTGGCGCTCTCATTTTTTGGCGTACAACTGCCGACCACTTTGCCGCCGCGCAGGATCGTGGCGGTGTGGCACAGGACGCGGATCTCTTCCAACTTGTGGGAAATATAAAGGATCGAGCAGCCTTCACCCGACAAGCGCCGCAAAGTCTTGAACAACACATCCACTTCCTGCGGCGTCAAAACAGAAGTCGGTTCATCCATGATAATCAGTCCTGGATTTTGCAGCAGACAGCGCACGATCTCCACCCGCTGGCGCAACCCCACTGACAGCTCACCGACATAACGATCCGGGTCGAGCTGCAGGCCATAATGCCCCGACACCTTGACGATGCGCTCGCGCAAATCACCCGCCGCCAGTTCAGGTGCAATACCCAGCGCGATATTCTGCGCAACCGTCAGCGCCTCAAATAATGAAAAATGCTGAAACACCATGCCAATGCCGTGGGCGCGCGCTACTGACGGTTTGGCCGGGGCATAAGGCTCGCCGTGCAGGGTCATAGCGCCGCCATCGGGCTGCATGACGCCATAGATCATCTTGACCAGCGTCGACTTGCCAGCGCCGTTTTCACCGAGCAGCGCATGAATTT
>JAJRRE010000221.1 GCA_024279745.1 Alphaproteobacteria bacterium | reverse complement strand
GCCTGCCCGCGATAATCGGTCCCGGTTAAATTAATCGTCACCGCGCCAATGCCCGGCTCAGTACCGTTACGCGCGCCCGAATTATCGATATCGAAATAGACGGCGCCGGCGATTGATCCAGCCTGCAGTTCGCCAAAGTTGTAACTGACGCCGGTATCGCCGCCCGCCAAACCAATGCCGGTAATGACATTGCCATAAACGGCGGAAGCGGGTGCATTATCGGCGCTGCCTGCGCCTGCTGCGCCGCTGGTTCCCGTGCCAACACTGGCCAGCCCCGGCAGATAAGCGCCCGGCTGCGTCTGGGTCAGCGTATAACCAGCCGCATTTGCCGGAGCCAGACCGGTAAAGCTATAGCTGCCGTCCGGCTGTGTCGGCACCGTGAGAGACACCGGATTGTTATAAAGATCTGTGCCGGTCAGCGTCATCACCGCGCCGCCGATCCCCGCTTCCGTGCCCGCTTGCCGGGTGCCTGAATTATCAAGATCGTCATAGACCACGCCGGAGATCGTTGTCGCGCGCACAGGCACCGCAGCGACACAATTGTTGTTGCTCGCATTGCCGTCATTGCCATCGGTTGACACGCCGCCAGTGCTTGTTGCTGTCCCGCCCGGTGGATAGGAAGCGGCGCGAACCGGGACTGTTATCGCCGCAGTTTGCCCATTGCCCAAAAAGCCCAGATTGCAACTGAAAGATGTGGCGCCCGCAAGCCCGATACAGCTGCCTTGTGCTGGCAATGGCAGGCCCGTCAACTCAAGCCCGGCAGTTAGAGTATTGATAAATTTCGAAGCTGGCGCCGCCCCCGGTCCGCCATTGGTGACAGTGAATGTGAGATTGAAATTCTCATTGACATTCTTTGCTGTCGTGACCGCTGCCGAGCAAGATAAATCCGCCGCTACCTGTTGAATCTCGCCGAAATTATAACCGCTGCCAAACGCCGTTGGCCCCAAAGAAATTCCTGATATCGTATCATTGATGGCGATAGAGCCGCCAGCCGTACCAGCCGTTTCCTTGCCGTCGGAATAGCCGACAGGCTGCCCTTCGGTTAGCGTGTACCCACTTAAGCAGGCCGGCAGGGCGTTAAACTGATAACTCCCGGTGGCGCTCGTCTGGACAGCGCGATTAACACCGCAGCCGGCAATCGTGATTGTCACGCCGCTAATGCCGGTGTCGCCGGCCTGCTGCGTGCCGTCGTTATTCAGATCGTTGAATACCGTGCCCGACAGACCGGCGCTGCGTTCGCCAAAATCATAGTCGGTGCCGGTTTGCGCCGACCCCACACCAATCGCGGTGAAGCTATCGGGTTGCAGCGTTGCGCCGAGCGAGCCGATTGTCTCCTGGCCATCGAGATAGCCGACCGGCTGTGTAGTTTGCGTGATCGCATAAGTGCCCGGTAGCAAATTGGCAAAGCTGTAACTGCCATCGGGATTGGTCTGGATGTTTTGCGCGGCTACCGCATTGCCGCGATAGTCGGTGCCCGACAGCGTAATTGCCGCGCCGCCAATGCCTGGCTCCGTGCCGTTCTGCGCCGCTGAATTATCAATATCGTAATAGACGGTACCGGCCAGCGAGCCCTTTAACAGTTCGCCAAAATTATATCCCGATGCCACGTCGCCGCTGCGCAGCCCAATCGCCGCAATCACATTGCCATAGGTCGATGCGGCTGGCGCATTGTCGACTACGCCCGCGCTTATGTTAGCACCTGTCCCCGCAGCCGCCTGCCCCGGCAGATGAGACACGGGCTGCGTTTGTGTCAGCGTATAAGTCCCCGGCCGCAAACCCGCAAAGGAATAGGCGCCGCCGCCAGCTGTCAGCGTGCTCAACGATACAGCCTGGCCCAGATCGTCGGTTCCGCTCAAGGCTATGGTCACACCGTCAATACGCTGCGCCTCGGCCCCATCAAGCACACCATCATTGGATTGGTCGTGCCAGACCACACCGGCAATCGAGGCTGGCGCCAACTCGCCGAACAGATAGCCGGTTTTGGCCTGATTAACACCCAGCACAACGGGGCCAAGAACATCGGTGGTATTACTATTAGCAATTAATGTTCCGGCCAGATTGTCCTGACCATCAAAATAGCCCGCTGGCTGGGTTTGCGTGATGGTATAGCCGGCGCCGTCCGATGGCGGCAGATTATCGAATGAATAAGCCCCAGTGCCAACTGTCTGCACCGTGCGCGTGATCACATTGCCCCAAAAATCCTTGCCCGTCAGCTTCAGCGTGACACCGCCAATGCCGCCCTCACCGCCGCCGCGCACGCCGTCATCGTTGAGATCTTTGTAGACCTCACCGGCGAGCGACGAGCGCTGAACCGCAACTGTGCCGCCGCCGGAATTATTACCGCTGACCGGATCGATTGAATCAGTTTTAACCGATGCCGTATTGGTTTCAGAACCACCAGCGGGGTAGGAAATCATTTTGACCGGCAGTGTCACTGTCGCAATCGCGCCATTGCCCAGCAAGCCCAGATCACATTTGATGACCCGTTGTCCGCTGGCGCCGGTGGGACAGCTGCCCACACTTGGCGTCGGCGCGCCAGTCAGCACCATTGTCGCAGGAAGCGTATCGCTCAGCACCACATTGTCGGCGGAGCCTGCCCCCTTATTGGTCAGGGTGACGGTCCAGGTGAAGGGCTCATTGAGCGATACCGTTGCAGGAGAGGCGACCTTGCTGGTCAGCTCCATATCCGCAAGCACGCGAACGGTAGTCCGCTCTTCGGCGGTGTTATTGGTCAGCGGCAGTGTTTCAACTTCATTGGCTGTAACGACAGACGTCTTGATAAAAGTATCGCCCGTCACCGCCGGCAGACTATCGACCTTATAAATCAGATAACGGGTGACGCTTTGACTGGCGGCGAGATCTCCCACGTTACATGTGACGGCCGAACCAATGCCGCCGCCGCCCGCGCAAATCTGACTTGCCGGCAACACACCGGCACAGGTTGAAGCCGCCGTTGCGGTCGGCACATCGCACAAAAAGCTCAAGGTCCGCCCAGCGCCTTGCGTATATTGATCGGTGTAGCTGACGCCGGTCGCAAATGAGGGCCCCAGATTTTTAACATCAATTTTGTAGACGATCAGGTTTTTAGTCGGATCGGCCGCAGCGGCGGCGTCAAAGGGCACCGGATCAAGAAGGTCCTTTTGCGCAATTGTTACATCAATCAGATCAGGAACGATTGTGAGCGTCGTCGTTTTAGAGTTATTCGCCGCGTCATTTTCAGCTGTTGTCGTGACCGCGCTGGCAGTATTCGAAAACTGCCGCGCAGCCGGCGGGGCAGCCATGAAATTCGGCCTGATCTTGACGGTCATGGAACGCAGGGCGAATGCGGGAACCGTACCGAAATCGCAAGCCACGGTTTTCGTGCCCGCATTATAGCCACCGCAAGTTGCACCGTCAGACCCGACCGCAGAAATGAATGTAAAGTCGCCATGCCCGGCAGCAATCGTAAAGACGTCGCTCAGCACAACATTATCAGCTGGTGAGGGGCCGTTATTGCGCAGCGAGATCACATAGGTTGCTTCAACCCCCGAGCGCACCGGATCAGGCGTCACTGTTTTAGCGGTCACTTCAATGTCGGTGACCGGATCAATGGTGACATCGGCAAAGGCATAATTGTCGGCGCGGTTGGGATCGCCGGTCACCGTTGAAAACACCTGCGCGTTGTTGCGCCAGCTGCCCTGCACCATCGGCCGATCGACGGTTATCGTGACGGTCTTGGACGCATTGGCGGCAATAGTGCCCAGATTGCAGGTTTGCGTCGAAGTGCCGGTACACGTTCCGCCGCCGGAAATTGTTCCGCTTACACTGGTCGCGGCGCGCCCGTTAAAGGCGGGGCTATACATCGGAATAGGATCGCTCAGGATCACATTTTGCGACGCATCGGGGCCGTTATTGGTGACCGTCAGCGTATAGGTGATGGTGTTGACGTTTGCCGCCAGCACAGGGATATCAACGGTTTTTTGCAACAACAGATCCGCCGATGCAGCCGAGACCAGCGTCTGGCGCGACACGCAGTCATTGCCATCACCGGTGTTTATATCGCTCTCGACCGGTGGGAAGCCGGCCGTCGTGCTGGTACATACCCGGCTGAGCGAAACGCCAGGACCGCTCACCCGCGTCACCACATTCAGCGGCGGCGTCGATGCGCCCCCGGCGATCAGCGGACCGGCGCCGCTCCAGGTACAGGTGACAATCGTGCCAACCGGCGCTGCGCAGGACCAGTTGGTCCCCGACGCCGACTGATACGCCTCACCCGGCTGCAGCTCATACTGGATACCGACCTGGCCGGTCGCATCGCGCGGCCCGAGATTTTTTACGCGGATGGTCGACGTTATATCTGCGTTGATTGAAACGGGCGACGGCGCACGCGACATTGTTGGCGTGAGATCGGCGCCATTGCGTTTCAGGGCAAAAGTGATCGCGCCGCTATTGTTCTGCGGTATGGGATCGGCGGTGACCGTTTGAACCCTGGCAGTATTCGTTTCATTGCGCCCGGTCGCCGGAATAGTGGCATTTGGCGGCGCTGTAGCTGTCACAGTGATTGGCGGCGCGGCGCCCACGGACTGCAAGGGCCGCGCACAGGTGACATTCTGCACAGTGTCAAGGCCAACAACAACCGGCGCAACGGTGCACGTCCAGCCTGCGCCGTTTGCCGCTACATTAGTAAAACCAACTGGCAGATCGTCGCTGACCTGGACGCTATCAGCACTAAACGGGCCCAGATTGGTGGCCTGCAATGTAAAGGTAACAAGAGACGAGGCAATAACGGGATCAGCATCGACGGTCTTGCTCACCGTCATATCGGTACCGGCAACGACCACCACATCAATTGTTGTCGTGTTGTTGGTTTCATTACCATCGCGCAGCGGCGACGAGGCTGTTGCGGAAACTGTCAGCGTGCCGGTTGTATTGGCGACAACCTTGGCCTTGAAGGTCAATGGCGGCGAAGCGCCGGCGCTTGGAATATTGCTTGCTGACGTACAGGTGACAATACTGCCCGCTGCCGCGCAGCTCCAATTGGCACTGCTTTCAGAATCGTAATTCAGCCCGGGCGGCAGGGTGAATTTGGCCGTGGAACCCGTTGCCGTATTGGGCCCCAAATTACCCAGAACAGCGTTATAGGTCACAAAGCCGCCAGCGGTTACCGGGTCGGGTGCGGCGCTCAGGGTCTGGAAGAACAAATCGGCGCCCGCATCAACGGTGGTGATAACCTGCTGCGTATCGTTAAAGCCGTTCCCATCAACACTGGTTGTGGACACTGTTGCCACGGCCGTGACAGAGCCGGCTGTGCTTGGGGCCACAACGATTTGCACCGTTATGGGTGTTGCCCCGCTTGACAATGTTGCAACAGTGCCGAAATCACAGGTCACCGTATTGCCTGGCGTGGCACTACACGCCGGGCTGGATACAAAACTCACATTTGGATCGAGTTGCAATACGACTTTTGAGCCTAGCGCCGGATCCTGGCCGCCATTGGCAACCGTGACATCATAAGTATACGTTCCGCCCGCAACCGCTGGATCGGGCGCCACATTCAAGCCGGTGATTTGTAGATCCGCCGCAGCCTGGGCGCTGCTCACCGTCCCCGCACTGAGGAGCGCAAATGCGAGCGCCATTACAGTAAAGATGGCTAGGGCTGTAGGTCGTTGGGAAATTTTCAGCATGGCTCAACCGGGCTTTGGGTGGTGGGAAGCGCCGTATGCTGGAATAATTCGGCCTATGTGCTCTGGATGACCTTAATTAGTTAACGAGAGCTTAAGTAGCAAGTAACCGGAGAGGCATAAGAGTTTTCTATCAAGAATATTCTGGTTTTTATTCAACGGTGTAGTCCGAATACCTCATATTTCCACTATAGATTGATTTTTATTTTTATGCAATCTTTGATTGTTTCGTCAGTATTTGTCGCATCTGATCCCGCCGCATAATCACGCTAGTGCAATAAGCGGCGCGCGCGTGACTTCGGCGGCAAACTATGTGACCTTGGTGCAACCCGCGCATTGGCGGTATGGGCGCAGTATGGCTGCCACTTTTCCAGGATGAACATATGAAAATGGTTGCACCAAATGAGGCCTGGACCGGGGTCGCAGATTGCATGAATTGCAAATTGCGCCAAACCGCCCTGTTTGCCGATTTGAAGGAAGAGGATTTCGCCAAGCTGCACTCTCCGGTTGACCAATATGATTATCCCGAAGGCACACCAATTTACCGCGCCGGCGAATGCCATAACGCCATGTATACCATCCGTTCGGGCCTGGTGAAGCTGGTTCAATATCTACCTGACGGTACCCAGCGCATCGTGCGGCTGCTGCGCGCCGGCGATGTTACCGGGCTGGAATGTTTCGCAGGCGACGAATATCTGCATGACGCCATAGCGCTGCACCGCACGCAAATCTGCCGCCTGCCCGCCAAGGAAGTTAAAAACCTCGCCCAGGGCAATCCGGCCCTGTTCAACGAATTGATGAAACGCTGGCAAAAAGCAGTCAGCGACGCCGATTTCTGGCTAACCGGATTTTCTACAGGCTCAGCGCGGCAACGGGTGGCCCGGCTGCTGATCCGCATGTCCGATTCCAGTGCCGGCGATATGTGCCGCTTGTTTGGCCGCGAGGATCTGGGCGATATATTGGGTATCACCACTGAGACCGCCAGCCGCATCATGGCTGAATTTAAACGCCAGGGGCTGATTGTTGAAAACGCGCAAAATACCTTCCAATGCGACATCGCCGCCTTGCAAAAAATAATCGACGGTTGAGCTGTCTGTATGAGCGGCAACAGGCAGACAGGACCAGGCCCGATGAGTACTCCCAAACCCGATGATGCGGCAGCGGCCACTGAAGCGGCGCCCCCCTTATCCAGTGAAACTGTAACGCCGCAGAGCACCCAGCCGCCTGGCTTTAAAGAGGCGCTCAAAGTCTGGCTGCAGATCGGGCTGTTGTCATTCGGCGGCCCGACAGCGCAGATCGCATTGATGCACCGCATGATTGTTGATGAGAAAAAATGGCTCAGCGAAAACCAATATCTCAACGCCCTGAGCTTTTGCATGTTGCTTCCCGGCCCCGAAGCCATGCAGCTGGCGACCTATGCCGGCTGGCGGCTGCACGGGATCAAAGGCGGGCTGGCCGCGGGCCTCCTGTTTGTGACGCCCGGCGCGATTGTTGTCCTGGCGCTGGCGATGATCTATGCCGCCTTTGGTAATGTGCCGCTTGTCGAAGCGATATTCTTCGGCATTAAGGCCGTCGTATTGGTGATCGTGGTGGAGGCGCTGTTGCGCATTGCCAAGCGGGCCATGACGCGCACGGAACACTGGATCATTGCGGCGGCCTCATTCGTTGCGATATTCTTTCTAGCGCTACCTTTTCCGCTGATTGTGTTCCTGGCCGCCCTTTATGGCTATTGGCGCACGCCTGTGATCACCCAAGCCGAGCAGGATGCGGCGCAAGTGCCGATGACTGTACCGCTTGGCCAGACTACCCGCACTGTCGGTGTCTGGCTGGTCATTTGGCTGGCACCATTGCTGGCACTCAGCGCGGCCATAGGTACAGATCATGTGCTGAGCCAGATCGGCTGGTTCTTTTCCAAGCTGGCGGTTGTAACCTTTGGCGGCGCCTATGCGGTGCTGGCCTATATGGGCCAGGATGTCGTGACGCGGTTTGGCTGGCTTGAAGCCGGGCAGATGATGGACGGTCTCGGGCTGGCGGAGACCACACCGGGGCCGCTGATATTGGTTACCGAATTTGTCGGCTATCTGGCGGCCTATTCTCATGCCGGCGGCGCAAGTTTAATGGCTGGTCTTGCCGGCGCCCTGATTGCGCTTTGGGCGACCTTCGCTCCGTGCTTTTTATGGATCTTTGCCGGCGCGCCCTATATTGAGTGGATCAACAATCAACCCAAATTAAAAAGTGCATTGTCGGCAATCACAGCCGCGGTGGTCGGTGTCATTCTCAATCTGACCTTGTGGTTTGCGCTGCATGTGTTCTTCAAAAACGTCACGCTAACGCGCAGCGGTCCGTTGCATTTGTGGGTGCCTGAGCTATCCACGCTGGACTGGCGCGTAGTGGTGCTGGCGGTTATCAGCGGCGTATTATTGCTTGGCCGCCATTGGCCCATTGGCAAAGTTCTCCTGCTGGCTGCGGCGCTGGCATTGGTCTTGAAGTTTGGGGCTTTTTAAATGCGCCAATAGATTTGCGTCGCTTTACCGGTGCTTACCAATGACACGAACATGGCGCCACCCGATCTTAAGCTGATCCAACTGGTCCGGCCAACCAGTACGCCAATGGGGACGGTTCGCCTTTTGGGTGCGCTGGCAGCATTATGAGCCCTTTGCCATCCCGGTAAGCCGTTCCAACAAGCGCGGCTTTGCGCGACGCGCGGGTGCAGCAACAGGGGCCTTCGCGCCAGCAGTGCCAGTAGCAGTAGCCGTTGCTTTGGCCCGCTCATCGGTACTGGTCTCATCCAGCTCGCCTGACGTCTTACCGCTGGCTTGCCCTGCACCGTCCGGACCTGGTTTCACATCATCGACGTTTTCGTGATCGCGATTGGAAATTTTGGGCTTAACCAAAACTTTCGGCCCAGAATCCTTTGTTTCACTCTTTGGCTCGTCGCCGCTGGAAGCTGGTGCACTGGCAGTCGGCTCACCCTCATGATCTTCGAGCCGCGCAACTAACGGCTTGGGGCCCGCAAGGGATTGACCAGTCGGCTCCGGCGCGGCGGTTTTCCATTTTGATTTTTTGTTGCGCGCCATGCGCTCCATCACGCTCGATCCATCATCGCCCGCTCGTGGCTGAACCGTCTCATCAGTTTGCGCGGGACCGGCGGATGTATCGAATTTGGCTGAACTATCATTTGTCGCCCCTGCCTGAGCAACTTTTGCGGGCTCTGCAATTCCCTCCCCGGCTGTCGATGGCACAGACAATTCACCGCTTGTTAACGCCGCCTCTTTTGCGCCGATAGACGCCGCCGCTTCTTTTACTTTGTCCGATAGATCACTGACGGCGACATTCAAGGACTTGCCGGACCGCTCATCGATATTAGTCGCGACGTCCTTTTCATGTTTCTTGTCTCCATGAAT